>JAKBCO010000009.1 GCA_021807785.1 Pseudomonadota bacterium | reverse complement strand
GGTGCTGGAGGCGACCGGCGGGGCATCCCTGGTGCTGAACAACGGAGTCTATAACAACAGCACCGGCACCATCGCCGCGGCAGGCGGGGTGGTGGGGTTGAACAACGGCGCCGACATCCAGGGCGGGCTGCTGACCAGTTCCGGCGGCGGGTTGGTGCAGACCGACAACGGCAACAATGTCACCCTGGACGGCGGCAGCGCCGCCGGGGTGCTGACGAATGCCGGCACCTATCAGCTGGGCGACAATTCCAGCACCTTCCTGAACGGCACCATCGCCAACACCGGGACCATCACGTTCTTCTCCAACGGCAACCCGGTCAATCTTCGGATCGACAACACCACCACCCTGACCGGCGGCGGCCAGGTGGTGATGGGCGAGGGGAACGGTGGCGGGCACGCCGGGGCCAACTTCCTCGGAGGCAACGCCAACAACGCCACCGAGACCCTGGTCAACGCCAACAACACCATCTCCGGCGCCGGCAATCTCGGCAATGGCGGGCTGGTGGTGGTGAACCAGGGCGTGATCGACGGCTCCGACGCCACCACCGCCCTCTTCCTCGTTCCCGCCACAGGCGGGTCCGCCGTCACCGCCGCCGGCGCCGGTCTCGTCAACTCCGCCGGCGGCGTGATCGAGGGCACCGGCGCGGCCGGCGTCACCATGACCCAGGGCGCGCTCAACAACCAGGGCACGTTGCAGGCGCTGGACGGCAGCTTCGTCACCCTCGATACCAACGTCACCACCCAGAACAACAACGCCGGCACGCTCACCGCCGGCACCTGGAACGCCATCGCCAACGGCCATGGCGCCACACTCTCTATCACCGGCGGCGCCGTCACCACCGACGCCGCCAACATCACCCTCTCCGGCGCCGGCTCCACCTTCCAGTCCTTCAATGGCAGCGGCGAGGTCGCGCTGGAGACCAGCCTGACCACCATCGCCGCCACCGGCGCGCTGCATGTCCTCAATAACCGCAACTACACCACAAACAACGACATCGCCACCAACGGGCTGCTCGACCTCGGCGGCGGGGTTTTCACCGCCAACAGCCAGACCATCGCCGCCGGTGGCACCCTGTCCGGCTTCGGCACCGTGACCAATTCCAACGGCACCCAGCTGCAGAACTCCGGGCTGGTGAACGCCACCGGCGGCGTGCTGACGGTGACCCAGGGCATCCATGATCCGGGCGGGAACATCACCATCGCCTCCGGCGCCGGGCTCGACATCAGCCAGGCCGCGGTGGGCCAGGATAGCACCGCGGTGACGGTGACCGACAGCGGCACCATCGCGCTCGGCGCGCGCAACCTGACCGTCTCGGGCGATTACAACAACACCAATTTCGGCACCGGCAACAGCTTCAACAACCACGCCAACGTCACCGCCTCGGGTGGGCAGATCCTGGCCGCCGGCACGACGCAGCAGACGCTCACCGGCAACGTCACCGGCGGCACCGGCGCCACGCCGACGATGAGCTTCGGCAACGTCCATGTCGGCAGCACCCAGACGCAGAGCTACGCGGTGAACGATGTCGGCACCGGCGGGCCGAGCCTGCGCGGGGCGATCCAGACCAGCGTGAACGGCGGCAACATCACCTCCACCGCCCTGTCCGGCACCGGCGTGACGGCGTCCGACTACGGCCCGGTGGCCCAGGGCGCGGCGAGCTCCAATCTCGATGTCACCTACGCGCCGACTGTCGCCGGCGCGCTGTCGGGCCAGGCGGTCCATGTCGCCAACAATTTCGACAACGTGTCCGGGCAAACCCTGACGATCTCTGGTGGCGCCTACGACCTCGCCAACCCGAACGTGACGCCGGACGTGATCGGCCTGGGCAACCACCATGTCGGAGACATCGTGACCCAGCAGGCCCTGACGATCGCCAACAACACCGTCACCAACGCGAATTTCCAGGAGGGGCTCAATGCCTCGGTGGGCGGCACCACCGGCGGCGTCACCACCGACAACGGCAGCATCACCGACCTGGCCGCCGGCACCAGCAACAACAGCGCCATCACCATCGGCATCGATACCACGTCGGCCGGCAACAAGGGCGGCACCGCGACCATCGCGCTGACCTCGAACGGCGCGATCGACGGACTGAGCAACAGCGCGCTCACTTCGCAGATCGTGAACGTCTCCGGTTCGGTCTATAACTTCGCCAGTTCCAACGCCATCGCCGCGGTCAATTTCGGCGTGCTGCACGCCAACTCCGGCATCGCCACCCGCGCCCTCTCCATCACCAACACCGCACCCACCGGAAATTTCTCCGAAGGCCTCGACAGCAGCTTCGGGACCTTCACCAACACCGGATCGCTGACCCCCACCTTCGCCGGCTCGATCACCAACCTCGCCGCCGGCAGCACCGACAACAGTTCGATGACGGTCAGCGTCAATACCGCCACCGCCGGCATCGTGAGCGGCTCCGTGGTGGTCAACCAGACGTCGAACGGCACCATCGACGGGCTGGCCAACACCGCCCTGGCATCGCAGAACGTCGGCATCAACGGCACGGTGAACGCGATCATCACCAACGAGGCGACGGTGCAGGTCAACAACGCCCCGATCGCGTTCGGCAACGTCCGCATCGGAAGCGTCGTGCCGACCCAGGGCGTCAGCATCACCAACGCCGCGCCCGTCAGCAGCTTCACCGAAGGGCTGATCGGCACCACCGCGAGCCAGACCCCGACCGGCGGCGTGACCGAGAGCGGCAGCTTCGGCTCGCCCGCGAATACCGAACTCGGCGGCCAGCAGACCAACGCCACCAGCATCCAGGTGGGGATCAACACCGCAACCGCCGGCAACAAGTCCGGCAACGCGGTGATCGACTTCCGGTCCGATGGCACCAGCTTCGGCGGCACCATCACCGACCTCGGCCCCACCAACGTCGGTGTCACCGGCAGCGTGTTCCGCCTCGCCTCCGGCACCGTGACCAGCCCCACGAGCCTCGGCGCGGCGCGGGTCGGCGGCAGCCTCTCCGGCGCGCTCACGGTCACCAACACCGCGGCCAACGACGGGTTCTCGGAGAATCTGGACGCCGCCACCGGTGCCACCACCGGCGACGTCACCAGCGCCTCCGGCAGTGTCGCCGGCATCGCCGCCGGCAACAGCGACGCGTCGCATCTGACCGCCTCGCTCAACACCGCAACCGCCGGGGCCAAATCCGGCACCGTCCAGGTGGCGCTCTCCTCCGACGGCACCGGCATCGACAATGGCGCGCCGGTCTCCATCGGCACCCCGACGGTCACCGTCACCGGCAACGTCTATGCCCCTGCCGTCGCACAGGTGAATACCGCCAGCGTCAGCTTCGGCGTGGTGCATGTGGGCGACAGCGTCACCGCGCAGGCGATTTCGGTCACCAATGCCGCCGCCTCGGCCGCGCTGAACGACACCATGACCGGTAGCGTCGGCTCCATCACCCAGACCGGCGCCGCCTTCTCCGCGGGCAGCGGAACACTCGGGGGCGGCCTTGGCGCCGGGGGCAGCAACGGCGCCGCGCTGACCGTGGGGCTGAACACCGCGCAATCGGGCAGCTTCAGCGGCACCGCCAACCTGGCGCTGGCCAGCCATGACGCACAGCTCGCCGATCTGGCCCTGAGCACCTCCGGCGTGGCCCTCTCGGCCACGGTGGACAATTATGCGCTGGCCGGCTTCACCCGGGTCTCCGGCGCCGGCACGTTCGGCGGCGGCAGCGGCAGCTACACGCTCGGCCTCGGCAATCTGGTGCAGGGAAGCGGTACCCTCAACGCCGTCCTCGGTGCCGGCAACGTCGCCTCCGGGCTGGCCGATCTGCTTGCCGGCACCGCCGGCATCGGCTCCGGCTCCGGCTTCACCCTGGGCGGGCTCGGCAATTTCTCCCTCCTCGGCGCCGGCCAGGTGACCGATCTGTCGGTGGCATTCAATCCACTCACCTTGGGCCTGTTCACCGAGACCATCAGCCTGACCGGCAGCGGCTCCAACGCCAGCGGCTATAATGCCGCGGTGGGCCCGGCCAGCCTGACCATCACCGCCGATGTGGTCGCGTCCGGTCCCACCCCGGCGCCGGAACCTGGCAGCCTGGCGCTGCTCGCCAGCGGCCTCGTGGCGCTGGGGGTGGCTCTGCGGCGGCGTATCACGGCCGCGCGGCGATGAGCGACCTTACGCCGGAGGTCGGCGCTCCGGCCTGGATCGGCTGGCTGGCCGGCGCGCTCGCGGCGCTGGCAGTGGTGCTCGCGTTGGCCGACATCGGCCTGCGACTGGCGGTGAATGCCGATCAGCGGCACCTGGAAGCGCTGCGCGCCTACAACGCCGCCACGCCGGAGATCGTGCGGATCGACAACACCCTGATCCGCACCCTGGCGGTGATGGCGGCCAGCAAAGGCGACGACCGCATCAAGCAGCTGCTCGCCGGCGCCGGCATCCACTACAAGCTGACCAAACCCGCCCCCAAGCCCTGAGACCCGAATGGCCCGCCGTCCGTCCAGCCTGCGCTACCTGCCGCCCGAAATCCCGCTGGCGATCGCGGCGGCGGCGCTGGCGCTGACTTTGGGGTTTCAGGGGTGGGAGTTGCTCGCCACCCGCTCGGCGCTGGTGACCGCCGGCCTGATCGCCCGCCACGACGCGCGGCCAGGCAAGTCCGTTCGCGCGCAACTCGAAAAACTGGCCGATGGCACCGCGCGCCTTGCCGCCGACGGCGACGACAACGCCAAGGCAGTGATGGCGGAGATGCAGAAACTCGGCGTCACGCTTCACCGCAAACAGTAGCGGTCAGGCATTTCCCGCCAGGTAATCCATCGCCGCCTGCACCCCGCCCGCCCGGTGCGGCACGCCGGCCGCGCGCAGCCCCATCTCCACGCCCCCCAGCGTGCCCAGCAGCTGCAGATCCCCGAAATCGCCCAGATGCCCGATCCGGAACACCCGGTCCTTCAGCGGCCCGAGCCCGTTGCCAAGGCTCATGTTGTAGCGCTCCAGAATCACCGCGCGCAGCGCATCGGCGCTGTGCCCCTCCGGCAGCCGCACCGCGGTGAGCGAGGAGGAATAATGCCGCGGCTCGGCGCATTGGATCTCGAGCCCCCAGGCGCGCACCGCCCGCCGCGTGGCCTCCGCGTGGCGGTCATGGCGGGCGAAGACGTTGGCGAGACCCTCCTCGAGCAGCATTTTCACTGCCTCGTTGGCGCCGTAGAGCAGGTTGGTGCCGGGGGTGTAGGGGAAATACCCGGTCTTGTTCGCCTCCAGCATCGGCCGCCAGTCCCAGTAGCTGCGCGGCAGTTTCGCCCCCTCGGCCGCCGCCAGCGCCTTGGCGCTGATCGCGTTGAAGGACAGCCCCGGCGGCAGCATGAGCCCCTTCTGCGATCCTGCCACCGTGACATCGACGCCCCATGCGTCATGGCGGTAGTCGATCGAGGCCAGCGAGGAGATGGTATCGACCAGCAGCAGCGCCGGATGCTTCGCCGCGTCGATCGCCGCCCGCACCTCGTCGATGCGGGAGGTGCAGCCGGTGGAGGTCTCGTTATGCACCACGCAGACCGCCTTGATCCGGTGCTCGCGATCGGCGGCAAGCGCATCGCCGATCGCCGCCGGGTCGGCGCCGCGGCGCCAGTCGGTATCCAGGAAGATCGGGGTCAGCCCCAGCCGCACCGCCATTTCGTTCCACAAGGTGGCGAACCAGCCGGTGCGGCTCATCAGCACTGTATCGCCGGGCGAGAGGGTGTTGGTGAGCGCCGCTTCCCACGCCCCGGTGCCGGAGGCGGGATAGACCACCACCGGGCCCGCGGTCTGGAAGATCTGGCGCAGATTGGCCAGCAATTCGCTGCCCAGGCGGCCGAATTCCGGACCGCGATGGTCGATGGTGGGGCGGTCGATCGCGCGCAGCACCCGGTCCGGCACGTTGGTGGGGCCGGGAATCTGCAGGAAGTGGCGGCCGGCGTGATAGGTCTGGGACATGGCGAGGGACGTTCCCGATGCGAAGGTTGGTCTCGCCATACCCACCTTCGGCCCCCCTCGCAACGCCGCGCCGGCGGTGCCCCGTGCCCCGTGCCCCGGCTCAGCGGGCGGCGGCGCTCGCCGTCACCGCGTCGGCCCAGGCTTCCAGGCGCAGCGACTGCACGTGCAGCGCCTCGGTGCGGCGGCGAAGAGCGCCCAGCGCGTCCTGGTAGTCATGCAGCGATCCGTCGAGCCCCGCCACGGAGCCGCGCAGGGCCGCCAGCGCGGTCTGCCAGGCCGAGACGGCGGCGCGCTGACCGGCCAGCGCCTCGTCCAGCGCCGCCATGGCCCGCGTCAGCCGCTGCGCGGCATCCGGGGCCCGAGAGGCGCGCTGCGGAAACGGCAGGATCTGGGCGGACGGCAGGGCGGCGGACATCGGCATCTCCGGGGCGGACGCAAAGGTTAATAAACCATGAAGCCTGACGAAATCCAGTCAATTTGTCCCGTGCCATGCGATTTTTCGTCTTTTCGCCGCCGCCTTATGCTGCGGGCGCGAAGGTTGCGCGCCGCGCCGGTCGGTCATAGTTTTGCCGCAAGGCGCTCCCGGCGGCCCCGCCGCCCTCAACCGAGTAAGGAACCTTCCCCCATGAGCGGTTCGGCCAAGCGATCCATCACCATCACCCTCGACGGCACCAACAAATCCTCCACCCTGCCCGTGCTGTCGGGTTCGATCGGCCCCGAGGTCGCCGATATCCGCCGCATCTACGCCGATCTCGGAATCTTCACCTACGATCCCGGCTATGGCGCCACCGCCGCCTGCGAGAGCAAGATCACCTATATCGACGGCGATGCCGGCGTATTGCTGTATCGCGGCTACCCGATCGAGCAGCTGGCGGAACATTCCAGCTTCCTCGAAGTTTGCTACCTGCTGATGAACGGCGAACTGCCCACGCCCGCGCAGCTGCGCGAGTATGAGATGGGCATCCTACGCCACACCATGCTGCACGAGCAGATCCGGCAGTTCTACAACGGCTTCCGCCGTGACGCGCATCCGATGGCGGTGATGTGCGGCGTGGTCGGCGCCCTGTCGGCCTTCTATCACGACAGCCTGGACATCAATAACCCGGAGCACCGGCGCATCAGCGCCTTCCGTCTGATCGCCAAAATGCCGACCATCGCCGCCTGGGCGCACAAGTATAATACCGGGCAGCCGTTCATGTATCCGCAGAACCGGCTCGGCTACGCCGAGAACTTCCTCTACATGTTCAATGCGGTTCCAGCCGAGGAATACAAGGTCAACCCGATCCTGGCCCGCGCGATGGATCTCATCATGATCCTGCACGCCGACCACGAGCAGAACGCCTCCACCTCCACCGTGCGGCTGTCCGGCTCGACCGGGGCCAACCCGTTCGCCTGCATCGCTGCCGGCATCGCCAGCCTGTGGGGACCCGCGCATGGCGGCGCCAACGAGGCGGTGCTGAAGATGCTGGCCGACATCGGCCATGTCCGCAACATTCCCGAGTTCCTGTCGGAAGTGAAGGACAAAGGCAGCCACACCAAGCTGATGGGCTTCGGCCACCGGGTCTATAAGAACTACGACCCGCGCGCGAAGATCATCCAGAAAGCCTGCCACGACGTGCTGGGCGAACTCGGCATCAAGGGTGACCCGCTGCTCGACCTCGCTCTCGAGCTCGAGAAGATCGCCCTCAACGACAAGTATTTCGTCGATCGCAAGCTCTATCCGAACGTCGATTTCTACTCCGGCATCATCCTCAAGGCGATGGGCTTCCCAACCTCGATGTTCACCGCGCTGTTCGCGGTCAGCCGCACCGTCGGCTGGATCAGCCAATGGGCCGAGATGATCGAGGACCCGGAACAGCGCATCGGCCGCCCGCGGCAGATTTATACCGGACCCACGCAGCGCGAGTACCTCCCCCCGGGCCAGCGCGGCTGACCGGCACGTTTACCGCCGCTTAGGGCTTCCGGGGGATCATCGCGTCTCCCCTCCGAAAGCCCGGCCGCGGTGCTGTTCAACTCGCAACCCTTCATCCTCGGGTTCCTGCCGCTTGCCCTGGCGGCGGTGTTCGCCGCCGGGCGACTCCGGGGAACGCGCGCCGCGCTCGGTACGCTCATTGTCGCCAGCCTGGTGTTCTACGCCTGGTGGAAGCCGCCCTTCGTGGCGCTGCTGGCCGGTTCCATCCTCGGCAACTTCCTGATCGGCCAGCGCATCGCGGGGGCTGCGCGGGCAGGGAGGGGGAGGACCGCGCGGCGGTGGTTCATCCTCGGCGTGGTCGGCAATCTCGGCCTGCTCGGCTGGTTCAAATATGCCGGCTTCCTGGCCGCGACCGTCGCCGCGCTGTTCGGCCGCCAGGCGCCGGAGCTGCGGATCTTCCTGCCGCTGGCGATCAGCTTCTTCACGTTCCAGCAGATCATGTATCTCGCCGACCGGCGGGATCCGGCGGCGCCCGATCCCGGCTTCCTGGGCTACGCCGCCTTCGTCGCCTTCTTCCCCCATCTGATCGCCGGCCCGATCGTCCGCCCGCGCGAGATCATCCCGCAGTTGCTCTCCCCCGAGATGGCCCGCCCGCGCGGCGCGGCGCTGGCCGAGGGAACCACGACGTTCCTGCTCGGCCTGGCCAAGAAGCTGGTGCTGGCGGATCTCTTCGCCCGCTTCGCCGATATCGGCTTCGATGCGGCGGCACACGGGGCGGCGCTGAGCTTCTTCTCGGCTTGGTACGCCACCGCCGCCTACGCGTTGCAGATCTACTTCGACTTCGCCGGCTATTCCGACATGGCGATCGGGCTGGCGCGGATGCTGAACGTGCGCTTCCCGATTAATTTCGACAGCCCCTACAAATCCCCTGACATCGCCGCGTTCTGGCGGCGCTGGCATATCACCCTCGGGGTGTTCCTGCGCGATTTCCTCTACATCCCGATGGGCGGCTCGCGCGGCGGGGCGTGGGCGCAGGCGCGAAACCTGATGCTGACCATGCTGGCCTGCGGGCTGTGGCACGGCGCCGCCTGGCGGTTCGTGTTGTGGGGCGGGCTGCACGGGCTGTTCCTGGTGATCCATCGCGGCTTTCGCCGGGCGGGCGGGCGGCTGCCGGCCCGGCTGGGGCAGGCGCTGACCCTGCTCGCGGTGCTGGCGGCCTGGGTGCCGTTCCGCGCCGCCAACCTCACCGTCGCGGGCTCGGTGCTGGCCGGGCTGATCGGGCTGCACGGCATCGCGCTGCCGGCGATGATCGTCGCCTGGGCGCCGGTGCTGGGTTGGATCGCGCGCCCGGTGCCGCTGCTCGCGCATCTCGGCGCGGCGCGCACGCTGAGCTTCCCGGAGGTCTCGGCCTGCCTGGGGCTGGGCTGGGGCATCGCCCTCGCCGCCCCGCCGCTGCACGAGCTCTCCGAGCGCGGGCGCAGCCTGGCGCTGGTGGCGAGCTTCGCCTTCACCGTCCAGGCGCTGTTCTTCGCGCCCCGGGTGGTGCCGTTCCTCTATTTCCGGTTCTGAGCCGATGCGCGAGGCCATCGCATCCGCCGGCGCGCACGCGCGCTCCGCTTCCCGGATCGGGCCGGCCGCCCGCCTGCTGGCCGCCTGCCTCGCCTCGCTGCTGCTCTATCTGACCCTGTTCGGCTTCGTGCTGGACCGGCCGCTGGCCTACGGGTTCCTGCGCCGGCAGCTGGACATGAAGCTGGCCCGGGGGGCGTCCATCCTGCGGCCGAAGCTGGTGATCCTGGCCGGCTCCAACGGTCCCTATTCGCATTCCTGCGCGGTGATCCGGACCATCCTGCGCACCCCGTGCGTCAACGGCGGCGTGGCGGTGGGGATCGGGCTCGACTACCTCTTCGCGCGCTGGGAACCCCTGCTCCACCCCGGCGATACCGTCTATCTGCCGATGGAGGAGGCACAATATGTCCGCACCCGTTCCGCCACCATGATGGGGCCGGACGCGGCGATCATGTTCCGCCATGACTGGGCCACCCTGGCGCGCCTGCCGCCGGACCGCTGGCTCGGCGCCGCCTTCTCGTTCGATCTGCGCTACGCGCTGATGGCGCCGATCGAGACTGCCCTGGTGGCGGCGGGCTTCCACGATCCGCGCGCGGCGACCGAGGGCCGCACCAACCGGTTCGGTGACCATGTCGGCGCCACCCTGGCGCTGGCCGCGCCCTATCGGCCGGTGCTGGCCCGCGCGCATCCGTTCCATGCCACCGCGGCGGAAATCCGCCACGGCTACGGCACCAGGCTGATCGTGGCCTTCCTGCGCTGGTGCCGCGCCCATGGGGTGCGCGCGATCGGCGGGCTGCCGACCGAGTTCGCCGACGACCCGATGCCGCCGGCCACGCGCGCGGCGATCCGCGCGGTCTATCGGGACCACGGCGCCGCATTCCTGGAGACCCCCGGGCTCAGCCTCTATCCCCGCGCCGATTTCTTCGACACGCCGGACCATCTGGCCGAGCCGTTCCAGCACCGCCACTCGCTTGCCGTCGCCCGCGCCCTGCTGGCACTCTGGCGCGCCCAAGGAGCCGCCCGCCCATGCGCCCGCCGCTGCCGCCGTTCACCGCCGAGACCGCCGCCGCCAAGGCCCGCGCCGCCGAGGATGCCTGGAACAGCCGCGATCCCGAACGGGTCGCGCTGGCCTATACCGAGGACAGCCGCTGGCGGAACCGCGCCGAGTTCTTCTCCGGCCGGGCCGAGATCGTCGCCTTCCTGCGCCGAAAATGGGCGCGCGAGCTGGAGTATCGGCTCATCAAGGAGGTCTGGGCCTTCACCGGCGCGCGCATCGCGGTGCGCTTCGCCTATGAATGGCATGACGACTCGGGCGCCTGGTTCCGCTCCCACGGCAACGAGCAATGGGAGTTCACCGGCCAGGGGCTGATGCGCCGGCGCGAAGCCTCGATCAACGACCTGGTCATCACCGCAGCCGATCGGCGGTTCCGCTGGCCCGCCGGCGCCCGTCCGGCGGACCATCCGGGCCTCGGCGAGCTCGGCCTGTAGCCGGCCGCCTCAGCGCGACTTCCCCTTTTTCTTCCCCGCCGGCGCCGCCGCCAGCGCCGCCCGCAACATCCCCGTGCGCGCCCGCGCCCCTTCGAGCAGATAGGCGTGATCGGAGGCATTGGTCACGAAGCGCGCTCCCATACCGATGTATCGGTGCGCATCCTCCGCCCCGTTGATCCCGCCCGCGCCCAGCACCTTGCCGTGCTTGCGGCAGGCGCGGGCCACCGTCTCATAGGCCTCGATCAGCTTCGGATGCCCCATCTGGCCGGCGATGCCGAGATCGGAGGTCAGGTCGAAACTGCCAATCAGCAGCACGTCGATCCCATCCACGGCAGCGATGTCGGCAGCATTGCCGACCGCCTCCGCGGTCTCGATCATCACCACCGTCAGCAGCTGGGCGTTCAGCGCTGCCTGCGCCTCGGCAACGTCGGCGGGCGGCTGATAGAGATAGGCAGGCGGCGGACCACCCCAGCTGCGGGTGCCGGCGGGCGGGTAGCGCAGCGCCTCGGCGACGTGGCGGGCCTGCTTGGCGGTGTCGATATGCGGCACCACGATGCCCAGCGCGCCATTGTCCAGCATCCGCGTCGCCTCGTGCAGCGCGCCGTGGCAGACCCGCACCAGCGGCGTGATCCCGGTCGGCAGCGCAGCCAGGCAAAGCTGCGTTGCCTCCTGGATGCTGAACGCGCCGTGTTCCGTATCGATGAACAGGAAATCGTGGTCAGAAGCGGCGGCGAGATGCGGCACCGCGACCGTCCGCAGGTGATGCACCAGGAAGCCGAGCGCCAGCCCGCCCTCGGCCAGCTTGCGTTTGGTGGTGTTTTGCACCGGGGCCATCGGCGTTCCTCCGCTTGCGCCCGATCAGCGCAGCATGGCGCGGGCGAAGGGTCAACCGCGGCTCAGGCCGAGCTGGTCACCGTCTCCCGCGGCGGCGCGGCGACCGGCCGCTCGGCCGCCGAGGCGCGGGCCGCCCGCGCCGCCGCCGGCTGCGCCATCGGCACCGGCAGCAGCAGCCGCACCGTCCCCCCCTCCCCGGCCACCCCGACCAGCTCGATGCGCCCGCCTTGCAGCGCCACCGCCGCTTCGGTGGGACGCAGCGCGGCGCGGCGGGCGGCGACATCGAAGCCCTCCCCGTCATCGGCCACCGCCACCGTCACCGTCCCGCCGCGGCGGCTGGCGGTGAGCAGCACCTTGCCCGCCGGGGCGGCGGCGATCGCGCCCTCCAGCAGCGCGTCCAGCGCCGAGTCCAGCACCGCCTCCGGCAGGCGCGGGGCCAGCCCGGGTTCGGCGGCGAAGGCCAGCGCCACCCCATGCCGCGCCGCCGCCGGTCCTGCCCGCTCAAGCGCAGCCGCGAGTCGCCCGGCGAATCCCGATTCCGCCACCGCGGCCCGGGCCGCCGCCGGGGTCGAGGGGGCGGGCACCACCGCCCTTGCCCCCAACCCCGCGCCCAGCCCCAGCGCGAGGGAGGAAATCACCGCCGCCCCGCCGATCGCGCTCAGCATGTCCAATAACAGATACATGACCTGCCCAACCCTGGGTTGTAGGACCTTCTACACCTCTGGGTTGTATCGCACAACCGGTTTCTCTCTTTTGACGCGAATCCCCGCCCCTACAGGGCGCCGAACCCCCAGCGCAGCGCCGCATAGACCGCCGCCCCGGCCAGAAACCCCACCAAGGTCCCGTTCACCCGCACGAATTGCAGGTCGCGCCCCACCCGAAGCTCCAGCTTCTCGGTGATGGTGGCAGCATCCCAGCCTCCCACCACATCGCCGATGAAGCCGGCCAGCTGCGCCTGCGCCGCCGGCAGCAGGCGGCGCGCGATCGCCTCCCCCGCCGCCTGCACCCGGGTCCGCGCCGCAGGGTCGGATTCCAGCAGCCCGCCCAGATTGTCCAGCGCGGCGGTGATGGCCGCCACCGTGCGCCCGCCGGGGCGGGCCGCGTCGGCCTCCAGCGCCAGCCGCAGCCGGGCCCAGATGTCCCAGAGCCAAGCCAGCACCGTCTCGTGCCCGGCCACGCGGCGCAGGGCGCGGCCGATCTCGGCGGCGCGCGCGGGGTCCTCCTCCATGCGCGCGATCTCGCGGCGCAGCCATTCATCGAAGGCCGCGCGCAGTTCGGACCCGTCCGGGCTGGTCTTGTCGAGTTCGGCCGAGAGCACCGCGATCACCCGCCGGGCGATCGAGGCCCCCAGCGCCCAGCCCACCAGCCGCCCGCCCTGCTCGCGCACCCGCTCCTCGATGGCGGTGCGCAGGTTTTCCTCCTTGGCCTCCAGCAGGGTGCGCAGCTGCGCCATCAGGAAGCCGAATACCTCCTGATGCCGCCCGCCCTCCACCAACCCGCGCAGCGCGCGGGCCACCACCAGCCCCGCGCCGGGTCCGCCCAGGACCCGCGGCAGCAGCCGCGCGGCCAGCCGCCGGGCGCGCCCGTCCTCGATGCTGGCCAGGATGCGCGGCAGGGTGCCGGCCAGCGCCACCGCGGCGGGCCGGGCAGCGGCCGGATCCGCCAGAAACCGATGCAGGATGGCGGGCAGATCGAGCTTGCGCAGCACCCCCGTCACATCGGCATCGGTGAAGACATGGGTGGCGACGAACCGGCCGAGCGCGGCCCCGAGCCGCGCCTTCTGCCGGGGCAGGATGGCGGTGTGCGGGATCGGCAGGCCGAGCGGATGGCGGAAGAGCGCAGTGACCGCGAACCAATCGGCCAACCCGCCGATGAATCCGGCGCGGCAGGCCTGGCCCAGCAACCCCGCCACCCAGCCGTCCCCCAGGCCGGGCGGGATCGCCAGCGCCCCCAGCGCGCCCGCCCCCATCAACGCCAGCAGTCCGGAGGCCAACGCCTTCTGTCGCCGCAGGGCCAGGCGCAACGGGGCATCCGGGTCGAGGGGCGAAGGCGGCATGGACCGGGTCTTAGCCGCCGGCGCGACGTCTGGCTATTGCAGACATAAAGATATGCTTATACACCCCGGCCGCCAATGCAGCAGGAGCCGGCGCAATGCCCGACTACAAGGTGAAGGATATCGCGGATGCCGCCTGGGGGCGGAAGGAAATCGCCATGGCCGAGGACGAGATGCCCGGGCTGATGGCGATCCGCGCCGAATACGGGGCGCGCAAGCCGTTGGCCGGCGCGCGCATCGCCGGCTGCCTGCACATGACGGTGCAGACCGCGGTGCTGATCGAGACCCTCCAGGCACTCGGCGCCACGGTCCGCTGGTCTTCCTGCAACATCTTCTCCACCCAGGACCACGCCGCCGCCGCCATCGCCGCCGCGGGGGTTCCAGTCTTCGCCTGGAAGGGCGAGACCGAGGAGGAGTTCTGGTGGTGCATCGAGCAGACGGTGCGCGGGCCTGACGGCTGGACGCCGAACATGATCCTCGACGACGGCGGCGACCTGACCCTGCTGATGCATCAGAAATACCCGGAAATGCTCGCCGAGGTGCGGGGGATTTCCGAGGAGACCACCACCGGCGTCCATCGGCTGCGCGACATGGCGCGCGATGGCAAGCTGCTGACCCCGGCGATCAACGTCAACGACAGCGTCACCAAGTCGAAGTTCGACAACCTGTACGGCTGCCGCGAATCGCTGGTGGACGGCATCCGCCGCGGCACCGATGTGATGATGGCCGGCAAGATCGCGGTGGTGAACGGCTTCGGCGACGTGGGCAAGGGCTCGGCCGCCAGCCTGCGCAACGCCGGCTGCCGGGTGATGGTGACCGAAATCGACCCGATCTGCGCCCTGCAGGCGGCGATGGAGGGCTATCAGGTGGTGACGATGGAGGAGGCCGCGCCGGTCGGCGACATCTTCGTCACCGCCACCGGCAATGTCGATGTCATCACCCTCGATCACATGCGGGCGATGAAGCACCGGGCAATCGTCTGCAACATCGGCCATTTCGATTCCGAGATCCAGATCGGCGCGCTCCGGAACTACAAATGGGAGAACGTGAAGCCGCAGGTGGACGAGGTGGTCTTTCCCGATGGCAAGCGGCTGATCGTGCTGTCCGAGGGGCGGCTGGTAAACCTCGGCAACGCCACCGGCCACCCCAGCTTCGTGATGAGCGCGAGCTTCTCCAACCAGGTGCTGGCGCAGATCGAGTTGTTCAACGCGCCGCCCGGCCACTACCAGAAACAGGTTTACACCCTGCCCAAGGCGCTGGACGAGAAGGTCGCCGCGCTGCATCTGGCCAAGGTCGGCGCGACGCTGACGCGGCTCACGCCGGCGCAGGCCGAATATATCGGCGTGCCCGCTGCCGGGCCGTTCAAGCACGATCTCTATCGCTACTGACCGCGTCGAAGGGCCGGGCGGGCTCCCCCGCCCGGCTTCACACCGTCGCCACCGGCGTCGCCGGCGATCCCACCGCCCCGGGCAGCCGCAGCGGGGGCGCGGTCAGCAAGAACCGCGACCGGCCATTGGCGCGCAGCCAATCGGCCAGTTCGGTCAGGTACCACATCTCCCCCAGATAGACCCCGAGCTTGAACAGGCAGTGCGCGTGCAGCGGCAGCGAGGCGCAGAACGGCTCGGCACAGGGCCGTGCCGGGGCGGCTTCCACCGCGTAATTGTCGGCGAGCAGCGCCACCAGCCCGGTCTCGGTCACCCATTCGAGCAGCCGGGAGTCCCGTCCGTCCAGCGCCGAGGTGGTGGAGTGCAGCAGCTTCGGGTCCGGCTGCTTGTTCATCTTCAGCAGCGCGTCGGCGAAGCCGGTGCGCAGGCAGACCAAATCGCCCGGCTCCACCACCACCTTGTCCTTGGCCAGCACGCCCATCAGGTCGTCGTAGCCGACGATGTGCCCGGAGCGCCCGAAATGGGCTTCGAGGTCGATCATCACCGCCCGGCCCTGGATGCCGTGCCGCGCCATCGGCTCGAGCCCCAGATGCCGCGCCCCCTGTTCCTGACCGGAGGGCGTCTGTCCACCGGCGGCGTCATACAGCACCGGCCCGACGATATCCCGCCCGGCGCGGAAGCCGTTGTAGTAAACGTCCTCCAGCTGGCCGTCCCCATCGACATCGAACATCTGCCCGACATGGGCGAGACTGTCCCACTGGGTGGAATACTGCAACGTCAGCAGCACCTGATCGTCGCTGACGATATCGAGCAGGGTCGGGTCGTCGCAGCGCAGCGGGTAGTTCATGTTGGGCTTGCCGTCGCGCAGGGTGGGCTTCAGCACCGGCGGGCCGCGGCGCGGGTTGAGGATCTGCCCGCCCGGATAGTCCAGCGGCAGCGACAGGCAGAAGGTCCGCCCGGTCCGCACCTCGGCAATGCCTTGCAGCACCTTGGCCGGGGTCACCAGGTTGAGCCGGCCGAGCTCGTCATCGGGGCCGAAATCGCCCCAAGTGGAGCCTTCCGGCCGCCGGGTCCAGCGTTGCGTCGCCATGCGTTCCCTCCGCGTCATCACCAGAAGCATCCTGCCCAAGCCCGAGGCGCGCGCCAAGGCTCCGGCCTATTCGGCCGGTTGCGCGTCGCGCCCACGCAGCAGGAACAGCATCAGCAAGGCCGGGATCACCACGAACGCCATCGCGTGGAAATCGTTGTTGTAGGCGATAATCTCGGCCTGACGGTTGATCTCGGCATTCAGCAGCTGGGCGCCGTGGCGGGTGACCGGATCATAGAACCGCGCCATCGGGCTGGCCCCTTGCAGCAGCCGGTCGAACGGCGTGATCCGCGCGGCGAGATCGGCGTGGCTGGTCTGTTCACTGCGCGCCAGCATGAACGTGGTGACGGAAATGCCGATCGCCTGCCCCAGATTGCGGGTCAGCGCTTGCAGCGCGGTCGCATCCCCCCGCAGCCGCGCCGGCAGGCTGACGAAGGCGATCACCGTGAGCGGATTGAACACCAGCCCGACCGCGAACCCCTGCCCCATCAGCGTCAGCATCATCTGCGCCTGGCCGATGTCCGGGGTCCAGTAGCCGATGCTGTAGAGCATCACCCCCAGCAGGATCAGCCCAGCCGCCATGATCTTGCGCTGATCGACATATTTCGACAGCCAGCTGGCGAAGAACATCGCCGACATGGTGCCGATCCCACGCGGCGACAGCGCGAACCCCGCCGTACGGACCGGATAGTCCGCCAGCCGCTCGAGATAGGGGGCCAGCAGCGCGGAAGTGGAGAGCATCACGCTGACGGCACACAGCAGCAGCAGCATCGAGGCGGCGAAATTGCGGTCACGGAACACCGCCACCGGCAGGAACGGCCGCTCGGCGGTGAACATATGCACAACGAACAGGAAGAACCCGAGCCCGGCCAGGGTCGCCTCGATCACGATCTCGCGCGAGCCGAACCAGCCCTGCTCCTGACCACGATCGAGCATCAGTTGCAGGCAGCCGACGCCGAGCGCGAGCACGGCGAAGCCCCGCCAGTCGAACCGGAGATCCGGACGCAGCGGGGTGCGTGGCATGAACAGCACGAGCCCGATCACCGCCAGCACCCCGAACGGCAGGTTCACGTAGAACACGTAGCGCCAGCTGTAGGCCTGGGTCAGATAGCCGCCGAGCTCCGGCCCCAGGATGGGCCCCGCCATGACGCCGGAGGAAAAGATCGCCATCGCGAAGGCGCGCTTGGAGAACGGATAGATGTCCAACATGGTCGCCTGCGACAGCGGCACCAGCGCCGCCCCGCACATGCCCTGCATCAAGCGGAACGCCACCATCTGATCGAGGTTCTGCGCCGCGCCGCACAGCATCGAGGCGATGGTGAACCCGACCAGACAGGAGATGAACAGCCGTTTGCGCCCGAACCGCACCGCGAGCCATCCGACCGGCGCGGTCATGATGGCGGCGGCGATCACGTAGGAGGTCAGGACCCAGGTGATCTCCTGCTCGCTCGCCGAGAGCGACCCCCGCATATAGGGCAGCGCGACATTGGCGATACTCGTGTCGAGCGCCTGCATCATGGTTGCCATCATCGCGCAGCCGGTCAGCAGGGCGCGATGGGGTACGGTGTCGTGGGTCGATGACATGCGGGGGCCAGCGTAGGGCGGCCCTGTCGGGCTGTCGATGCGCCGGCGCCGCCGGCGGCTCGACGCGCCCTACCGCCGCAGCGCCATCTGGATCGGCCCCTCGCGCCGCCCATGGGTGAACTGCTCCACCTCCGCACACCCACTGTCCATCAGCCGCGCCGCCGGGCCCGACCAGATGATCCGCCCGCGATACAGCATCGCCGCCGCATCGCCGATCCGCCCCGCCGAGGCCATGTCATGGGTGATCGCCACCGCCGTGCTGCCCAGCCGCTTCACGCAATCGACGATCAGCCCGTCGATCACCGCCCCCATGATCGGGTCGAGCCCGGTGGTCGGCTCGTCGAAGAACAGGATGTCCGGCTGCGCGGCGATGGCGCGGGCCAGCGCCACCCGCTTCTGCATCCCCCCCGAGAGCTCCGCAGGCGCCAGCACGCCGACCTCGGGACCCAGCCCCACCTGCGCCAGCAGCGCGCCCGCCTGCTCCCGCGCCGCGCGCCGCGAGAGCATCCGCCGCGCCAGCAAGCCGAAGGTCACGTTCTCCCACACCGGCAGGCTGTCGAAGAGCGCGCCGTTCTGGAACAGCATCCCGATGCGCGCCCGCGCCACGCGCCGCTCCCGCCACGGCAGGCGCAGGATGTCCTGCCCGTCGATCTCGACGCTGCCGGCATCCGGCGCGACCAGCCCCAGGATGCATTTCAGCAGCACGGATTTGCCCGATCCCGAACCGCCGATCACCACCATCGAGGTGCCGCGCGGCACGTCCAGATCCACCCCGTCCAGCACCGCGTTGGCGCCGAAGCTCTTGCGCAGGCCCCGAATACGGATGCGCGGCGTGTCACTCATTTGCTGAAGAACAGCTCGGTCAGGCCGAAATCGAACGCCAGGATCAGGATCGAGGCCATCACCACCGCCCCGGTGGTGGCTGCCCCCACCCCTTCGGCCCCGCCGCGGCTGGTATAGCCGCGATAGCAGCCGAGCAGCGCGATCAGGAACCCGAACACCGCGGCCTTCACTAGGCCCGAGATCACGTCCCCGGCCTGCATGAAACTCAGGGTCTGGTGCAGATAAAGCTCCGGGATGAAGCCGAGTTTCGCGGTGGCGACGATGAACCCGCCCATCACGCCCAGGATGTCGGCCACCACCACCAGCAGCGGCAGGGCGATGATCCCGGCCAGCAGCCTTGGCGCCACCAGGTATTTCATCGGCTCGGTGGAGAGCGTCGAGAGCGCGTCGATCTGATCGGTCACCCGCATGGTGCCGAGCTCGGCCGCCGTCGCGGCGCCGATGCGCCCGGCCACCATCAGCCCCGCCAGCACCGGGCCGAGCTCGCGGGTGATCGAGATCACCACCACATTGGCGATGGCGCTGGCGGCGTTGAAGCGCGAGAACCCGGTATATGTCTGCAAGGCCAGCACCATGCCGGTGAAGATCGCGGTCAGCGCCACCACCGGCAACGAGAAGAACCCCATCTCCAACAGCGCGCGGCCGAACCGCCGCGGATAGAAGGGCGGGCGCAGCAGATGGCCGAGCCCGTCGAGGCCGAACAGGGTCATCGCCCCGGCTTCGCGCACGAAGCCGAGCACGGCGCGGCCGAGAGCGGCGATGTGGTCGAGCGGGTTGCTCACAGGCTGCCGTAACGACGGGCGATGCGCGGGCCGAGGCCGGTCAGGATCTCGTAGCCGTTGGTGCCGGCCGCCGCCGCCACCGCGTCCACGTCCTGCCCCGGCCCGATCAGGTCGAGCCATACGCCGGGACGTACCCCGGGCTGGTCGGTCACGTCGAAGGTGGTGAGGTCCATGGAGACCCGCCCTACCAGCGGTACCCGGGCGCCGTCAAAGCCGGCCGCGCCGGTGTTGGACAGCGCCCGCCGCCAGCCGTCGGCGTAACCGATGGCCACCGTAGCGATGCGCGTCGCCCGCGCGGCGGTGAAGGTGGCGTTATAGCCGACCGTCGCCCCCGACGGGACCCCTCGCACCGCCAGCACCCGCGCTTGCAGCCGCGCCACCTGACGCATCGGATTCGCCTGCCCCGGCGTGGGGTTGATCCCCCACAGCGCCGCCCCGGGGCGGGCAAGGTCGGAGGCGAATGCCGCGCCGAGGAACAGGCCGGAGGAATTGGCAAAGCTGCGCGGCACCGGCGGCAGCACCGCGCAAGCCGCGGCGAAACGCGCGCCCTGCTCCGCATTGGCCGGATCGTCGGGACATTCGGCGGCCAGCAGATGGGTCATCACGTAACGGAGATCGATCCCCACCAGGCGTCCGGGATCGGCGGCGAGCACGGCCAGCTCCGCGGCATCCAGCCCCAGCCGGGACATCCCGGTATCCACATGCAGCAGCGCCGGCAGGGCGCGGCCGGCCGCGCGCGCGGCAGCCCGCCAGCGGTCGACCTCACCGAGCTCATTCAGAACCGGAACGATATCGGCGGCGATGAAATCGGCCTCCGCGCCCGGCCATACACCCCCCAGAACCGCCAGAAACGCGCCCGGCAGCAACGGGCGCAGCGCCAGCGCCTCGTCCGGGGTCGCCACGAAGAACTGCCGGCAGCCGGCCGCGGCCAGCGCCGGCGCCAATGCTGCCGCCCCCAGACCGTAGGCGTCCGCCTTCACCACCGCGGCCACCGCCCCGGGCGCGGCGCGGGCGGCGAGCAGCCGCCAGTTCGCCACCACCGCCGCCGGATCGACGGTCAGGATCGCGCCCGGCTCAGCCGTCATAATCGGAATGAACCTGGTCGAGATCGGCGAAGCGGGTGAACTCGGCCTCGAAGAACAGGTCGATCCGCCCGGTGGGGCCATGGCGCTGCTTGGCCAGGATCAGCTCGGCCTTGTTGTGCGCGCGCTCCATGTCCTGTTGCCATTTGTCGATGGCAGCCTGGAACTTGTCGCCGTTGTCGAAGGCCATCTCCTTTGGCATCTTCTGCGCCAGATAGTATTCGTCGCGGTAGATGAACATCACCGCGTCGGCGTCCTGCTCGATGGTGCCGGACTCACGCAGGTCCGATAGTTGTGGGCGCTTGTCCTCGCGGCTTTCCACCGCGCGCGACAGCTGCGACAGCGCCAGGACCGGCACGCCCAGCTCCTTGGCGATCGCTTTCAACCCCTGCGTGATCTGCGAAATCTCCAGCACCCGGTTCTCCGGCCGCGTGCCGGCCGAAGGGCGCATCAGTTGCAGATAATCCACCACCACCAGCGCCAGCCCCTTGGTACGCTTGAGCCGCCGGCAGCGCGTGCGCATCGCCGAAAGGGTAACCGCCGGGGTATCGTCGATCTGGATCGGCAATGCGGCGATCTCACGCGAAACGCGGACGAAATTGTCGAACTCCTTCTGGCCGATGTCACCACGCCGGATCCGGTCGCCGGAGATGCGCGCTTCCTCCGACAACAGACGGGTGGCGAGCTGCTCGGCGCTCATTTCGAGCGAGAACACCGCCACCTGCGCGCGGGGCGCCACGTCGGCCCCCTTGGCACGCGCTTCCTCGAGGATCGCGCGCGCCGCGCCGAAGGCGATCTTGGTGGCCAGCGCCGTCTTTCCCATACCCGGCCGTCCGGCCAGCACCAGCAGATCGGACGGATGCAGCCCGCCGGTGCGGGAATCGAGATCGCGCAAGCCCGTGGTCAGGCCGGAAACATGCCCGCTGCGGTGGAACGCCCGCTCCGCCCCCTCGATCGCCTCGGTCAGGGCACGTTCGAAACTGACGAAGCCGCCGGTCGCGCCGTCGGCCGAGGCGAGATCGAACAACGCCTGCTCGGCGGCCTCGATCTGCTTCGTGCCGTCCAGCTCCGGCTCGGCGCCGAAGGCGTTGTTGACGACGGTCTCGCCGACATCGATCAGCTGCCGCCGTAGCCATGCGTCATAGACCGCGCGGCCATACTCGCCGGCATTGATGATGCCCACCATCGCGCCCAGCAGCTGGCCGAGATAGGCAACCCCACCCACCTCGTCCAGCACGCCGCCATGCTCGAACTCGGCCTTCAAGGTTACCGCGTCGGCCAGCTGGCCAGCCTCGATCCGACGCGAGATCGCCTGAAAAATGCGCCCATGAATCGGATCGGCGAAATGCTCGGGAACCAGAAACTCGGAAACCCGCTCGTAGGCCTTGTTGTTGGCCAGCAACGCCCCCAACAACGCCTGCTCCGCCACCACATTGCTCGGCGGCAAACGCTGCGACACCCCCAACAACGGCTGATCCATCCGGCATCCCCTGACCCGCGCCCGCCCCGCTTGACCCGGAGGGCGGCATATCGGGATGCGGTCGGGGTGGGGGAGGGCGCGACAGGAAGGCCAGGGTGGCGCTGCCCCCTGGCCTTCCTCTCGCCTCCGGCCTCACGCCAAACGCACCCCGATATACCCCGCCCCCGATCAAGGCGGGAGAGGACAGATCTGTGGAAATCCGGTGGATTGTGTCAGTGGGCCAGGCTGAGCAGACGCGGGCCGATGGCGAGGATGCCGGTGCCGAGGTTGACCAGCAACACCAGGATGGCCGCGCGGCCGGCCGAGATACCGAGGCCGCGCCCGGCGATGAACCAGTGCAGCCACAGCGCGTAGGCGACGATCACAAGGCCGACCACGCCGATGGCCGCGCGGCCGGGCAGGCCGGAGGCGAGCACCGGGTAGGCCAGGGTCAACAACAGGGCCGCGAGTAGGGGCACGACCCATTGGCACCAGTCGAGCGCGGTGGCGTAGCGTAGCCAGCGATCCGTGCACTGCCAGCGCCGTGCGAATTCCCATGACAGCACGGGAGGCGCGAGCGCGGCGCAGAGCGCGCCCAACAGGTCGGCCAGCGCCGAGAGCGCGCCGGCTGGTCGGCCGATGACGCTGAGCAAGAAGCCCACCAGCGGGAATGCCACCAACGGCGCCAACGAGGACAGGAACGCCTGCGGCGTGCTGGCGAACTGGTCGAGCCCCTCGGCCTTGCCGCGGGCGAGCAGGGCGACGCCGCGGACGATATTGCCAGACCGGCGGCCGCTCACACGCCGAACCCTTCCAGGATAGCGCGGTATGCCGCAGCGAGCGCGCGCAGCTCGGCCACGGGCACGCATTCGTCAACCTGATGCATGGAGCTGCCGATCAGGCCGAACTCGGCCACCGGACAGTGGCGGGTGATGAAGCGGGCGTCGGAAGTGCCGCCACCGGTATCCAGCATCGGCGTGACGCCGGTCGCGCGCGCGATGGCGGCGATAAGCGTTTCCACCGCCGGGCCGGGGGCGGTCAGGAATGACTCCCCGCTGCATGAAAGATCGAGATCGAACCGTTCCGCATGGCGGGCGACGGTGGCGCGGATCCAGCCGCCCAGGGTCTCGCTGGTATGGCGGTCGTTGAAGCGGATGTTGAAGCCGGCGCGGGCCTGGGCGGGGATGACGTTGGTGGCCGGGTTGCCGATGTCGATGGTGGTGATCTGCAAGGACGACGGCTCGAAGAAGCGGGTCCCGGCATCGAGCGGCGCCGCGATCAGCGCCGCCAGCGTCGCCACCAGCCGATGCGCCGGATTGTCGGCCCGGTGGGGATAGGCGACGTGACCCTGGGTACCATGGACGGTCAGTTTCGCGTTCAGGCTGCCACGGCGGCCGATCTTGATCACATCGCCGAGGGCAGCGCGGCAGGTGGGTTCGCCGACCAGGCAGAAATCGGGACGCTCGTCATGCTCGGCCATCCAGTCCAGCACCCGGGTGGTGCCGTCGGTGGCAGGCCCCTCCTCGTCGCCGGTGATGAGCAGGCTGATCGAGCCGGGGCCTTGCGGATGCGCGGCGACGGCGGCGACGAAAGCGGCGATGGCGCCTTTCATGTCGCAGGCACCGCGGCCGTAGAGGATATCGTCGCGCACCACCGCCGCAAACGGATTATCGCGCCAGGCAGCGGTCTCGCCCGGAGGCACCACGTCGGTATGGCCGGCGAAGCAAAGATGCGGCCCGGCCGTGCCGCGCCGTGCGTAGAGGTTTTCGGTCTCGCCCCAACGCAGCCGGGTGACGGTGAAGCCGAGCGAAGCCAGCGCCGCGGCCAGCACGTCCTGCGCGCCGGCATCCGCGGGGGTCACCGAAGCGCAGCGGATCAGCGCCTGCGCGAGCGGCAGCGGGTCGGTCAATCGCGGAGCAGTTCGTTGATGGAGGTCTTGGCGCGCGTTTGCGCATCGACCCGCTTGACGATGACGGCGCAATAGAGCGACGGGCCGGGCGAACCGTCGGGCAGCGCGCGCCCGGGCAGCGACCCCGGCACCACCACCGAATAGGCCGGGACACGGCCGAGATGGACCTCGCCGGTGGCGCGGTCGATCACCTTGGTGGAAGCGCCGATGAAGACGCCCATCGACAGCACCGCGCCTCGCTCGACGATCACCCCTTCGGCCACCTCGGAACGGGCGCCGACGAAGCAATCATCCTCGATGATGACGGGTTCCGCCTGCAAGGGTTCCAGCACGCCGCCGATGCCGACCCCGCCCGAGAGATGGCAGTTGGCGCCGATCTGCGCACAGGAGCCGACAGTGGCCCAGGTATCGACCATGGTGTTGCGGCCCACATGGGCGCCGGCGTTGACGAAGCAGGGCATCAGCACCGCGCCGGGAGCGATATAGGCGGAGCGGCGCACCACCGCGCCGGGGACGGCACGGAAGCCCGCCTCGCGGAAGCGGTTCTCGCCCCAGCCGGCGAACTTCATCGGCACCTTGTCGAACACCGGCGCGCCGCCGGCGCCGGGGACCGGGGCAGACTCGGTCAGCCGGAACGAGAGCAGCACCGCTTTCTTGAGCCATTGGTTGACCTGCCAGCCGCCGGCGGCGGTGGGCTCGGCCACCCGGGCGGCGCCGGAGTCGAGCGCGTCTAGGGCCGCTTCGACCGCGGTGCGGTCGGCACCCGCGGTGGCCGGCGAGAGGGTCTCGCGGCGTTCCCAGAGGGCATCGATCTCGGCGGAAAGGCTCATACGTCGGGTCCTGGCTGGGGCGGGCGGACCATGGAGACGGGGCGGGGGGAAGTCAACGCATCGGCGCTCCGAATCCCGCCCACCTCCCACCTCACGAATGGAACGCGAACGCATCCATCCGCAGCACCCCATAGTCCGAACTCGCATGCAGCCGCTCCGCCCGCGCCCCCTTCCCCGCCGCGCCCATCGCCACATAGAGCGGCAGCAGGTGCTCGTCGGTCGGGTGCTGTTCGGCCGCAGCCGGCGCGCGGGCGCGATAGTCCAGCAGATCGGCCTCGCGCCCCTCGGCCAGCGCCGCGCCCATCCATTCGGCGAAGGCGGCCACGTCCGGCTCGTCGGCCACGCCGACCCGCTCGCGCCGGATCCGTCCCAGATTATGGGTGAAGCTGCCGGAGCCGATCACCAGCACCCCCTCCTCGGCCAAAGCCGCCAGCGCCCGGCCCAGCGCCAGGTGATGCGCCGGGTCCTGGCGCGGCTGGATGGCGAGTTGCGCGACCGGGATGTCCGCCGCCGGCCAGGCCAGCAGCAGCGGCACCCAGGCACCGTGATCCAGCCCGCGCGCCGGATCGACCGCGGTCGGCATCCCCGCGCTCTCGAGCAGCGCCACCACCCGCGCCGCCAACTCGGGCGCGCCCGGCGCCGGGTATCGGCAGGCGTAGAGCGCCGGCGGGAAGCCATAGAAATCATGGATGGTCTCGTTGCGCTCGGGGGCGCTCACCGCCGGGCCGCGGGTCAGCCAGTGCGCCGAGGCCATCAGGATCGCCTTCGGGCGCGGCATGGTCGCTGCCAGACCGGCCATGAAACGATGACCGGGCGTGTCGGTCAGCACTGTCATCGGTGAGCCATGGCTGACATAGATTGGTGCGAGCATCGAAACCTCCTGGGCGATCAGCGGCGGGCCTGCGCCAGCAGCGGGGGCAGCTGCGCGGTCAGCACCCCGTCCGGGTTTTGCAGTTCCAGCACGATGGTGAAATGGTTACCGCCGGCCACCGGCACCAGCGCACCGGGGGCATGGGCGGCGGCACGAAGCGCGTGCAACTCCCGGCTGTCGGCCACCAGCGGCGGCAGCTCGGCGGTGCCGTAGGCGACCGCCAGCGGCTTGGCCACCGGCGCCAGCCGCAGCGGCGAGAGCACCGCGATCTCGGCATCCGTCAGCAGCAGCTTGTCGTTGAGGACGGTATCGCGGATCGGCCCGAGTTCGTACACGCCGGAGATCGCGAGCCCCGCCACCACCGCCGGATGGCGCAGCCCGAGCGCGGTGAGATGCCCGCCGGCCGACCAGCCAGACAGCACGATCGGCCCGCCGATCCCATGCGCCGGCCCGTTGGCCGCCAGCCAGTCGAGGGCGGCGGTGATCTCGGCCGCGATCTCGGTCATCGAGGCATCGGGGGCGAGGGTGTATCCCATCACCGCGGCGGCCCAGCCGCGGGCGGACGGGCCCTCGATCAGGCAGGCGAACTGCTCGCGGCTGTTGCGCTGCCAGTAGCCGCCATGGATGAACACCAGGCACGGCGCGGCGGGATCGGCGGCGGGGAACAGATCGAACCGCTGGCGCGGGGCCGGACCGTAGGGGAGATCGAGCTTGCCCGGATGAGCGGCGCGGAAGGCGGCCGAGCGTGCCTCGCGCGCGGCATTCAGCCGCGCGCTGTCGGCAACCGCGGCGATGTTGTCATAGGCGGCGTTGCGCTCGGCGCGCGACAGGCGGCCCCAGTCGGCGGGGTTCTGCATGGTCCGGCTCCCGGTTCTGGCTGCCGGTAGCACGGGTCCGGGCCAGCGGGAATTGCGACGGGTCAGCGGCGACCCGAAAGCCGCTTTTCGAACCAGTGATCGGCGAACATCTCGTCGTTGAAGGCCGGCACTTCGCGATACCCGGCGCTGAGATAGAGCGCCCGCGCCTCGGTCAGGCTGCGGTTGGTATCGAGCCGCACGCACTCGGCCCCCAGCGCGCCGGCGCGGGCTTCCAGCAAGGCCAGGATGCGCCGGCCGACACCGAGCCCGCGCGCGTCATCACGCACCCAGACCCGCTTGATCTCCCCCGCGCCGTCCGCCAGCGTCACCGCCCCGCAGCCGATCGGCACCCCGTCCAGCCGCGCCATCACCAGCGCACCCAGCGGGGGGTGCAGCTTGTCCAGCGCCAGCTTGCGGATCCGCGCGGCATCGAAGCGCGCATCCCGCAGCGCGAGTTCCGCGAAATAGGCGGCAACGCAAGCCTCGGCCTCCGGCCCCGGCGGCTCCACCGCCACCATGACCGCGCCGGCGCGCAACAGCCGCGTCACCTCCGCCATCGCCTTGAGCAGCCGCGCGCGCGGCCCCGGCGGCAGCGGCTCCAGCAGCCCGGCGGCCAGCGCGTCCGAGGCGCGGTCGAGCGCGCGGGCTTCCCGCCTCCCGGCGGCGGTCCATTCGGCGCGGCGCACGCGCCGATCGGCGGCGGCGGGGACCGAGCGGATCAGCCCGGCGCTTTGCAGCCGGCGCAACAGCCGGGTGAGGTAGCCGGAATCCAGCCCGAGCCGCCCTCGCAGGCCGCGCAGCTCGGCCCCCTCCGGCCCGATCTCGAACAGCAGCCGGGCCAGCGGCAGCGGCAGCGGGCGATCGAGATAGCGGTCCCCCAGCGCACCGATGCGTCGGCTGACGGCGCGGTTGAACGCCCGCACCGTGTCGATCTGATCCGTATCCATACCTCGGACTCTGGTCAGATAATATGGCGCGTCAAGCCCGGCTCGCCCGCCCGTCTCCCGGGTGATAGGCTCGTCCCGCACTTAGGGAGGCAACGATGGCAACCGACTGGCTCGGCCTCGGCGATCGCATCGTGGTCATCACCGGCGCCGGCGGCGGAATCGGCCGCGCCGCCGCGCGCGCCTTCGCCGAAGCCGGCGCGCGGCTGGTGCTGCTGGACCGCGACCTTGCCGCCGCGCAGGAAACCGCCGGCCTGCTGCCCGCCCCCGCTTTGGTCCTGCGCTGCGACGTGGCGGACCCGGAATCGGTCG
>JAKBCO010000174.1 GCA_021807785.1 Pseudomonadota bacterium | reverse complement strand
GCCGTTCCAGCCCCGGATCGCTTTTGACGAACGCGCCCACATAGAGTCCGTTGCCCGCCATCTCCCCCTTGCGCTGGGTCATGTAGCGCCAGCCGGCGCGCAGCCGGCGCAGCGCGCTGTAGTTCATCTCGTTCAGCGTGATCGGCTTGGTGCAGCGATAGGTGATGTAGCTGTTGAAATGCTCGTGCAGATTGGCCCCGACCGAGGGCAGGTCGTGCAGCACCGGAACGCCGTGGTCGCGCAGATGCTCGGCCGGCCCGATCCCCGACAGCATCAGCAGCTGCGGCGAACCATAGACCCCGCCCGAGACCACCACCTCCCGCCGCGCCCGCGCGCGCAGGGTCTCGTTGCCCTGGCGGTATTCCACGCCCACCGCGCGCCCGTCCTCGAGCAGCACCCGTGTCGCGTGCGCCTCCGGCAGGATGGTGAGGTTGCGCCGGTTGCGGGCGGGGTTGAGGTAGGCCACCGCCGCCGACCAGCGCTGCCCGCCCTTGGTGGTGGTCTGGTAGTAGCCGGCGCCTTCCTGGCGGGCCCCGTTGAAATCCGGGTTGGCCGGGATGCCGGCTTCGAGACAGGCGGCCAGGATCGCCTCGCCGATCTCCCAGCGTTGCGGCTGGTCGGCGACGTGCAGCGGGCCGCCGACGCCGTGGAATTCGTCCTCGCCGCGCTCCTGATCCTCGGCGCGGCGGAAGAACGGCAGCACGCTGTCCCAGTCCCAGCCCTCGCAACCCAGCTGGCGCCAATGGTCGTAGTCGGCGTGGTTGCCGCGCATATAGACCATGCCGTTGATGGCGCTGGTCCCGCCCAGCACCTTGCCGCGCGGCTGGTACATGATGCGGTTATTGAGGCCCGGTTCGGGTTCCGAATCGAACATCCAGTTGTGCTTGGGGTCGCAGAACAGCTTGGCGTAGCCCAGCGGGATATGAATCCACGGGTTGCGGTCGCGCTTGCCCGCTTCCAGCAGCAGCACGCGATGGCGCCCGGATTCGGACAGCCGCGCGGCCACCGCGCAGCCGGCCGATCCGGCCCCGGTGACGATGAAGTCGAAGGTATCGGGGAAATCGTAGGTGTCGGCATCTTCGGTCATGCGGGTTCCGGCTGGCAGCGGGCGATGCGATGATGTTCGGTATCGCCGATGAGGAGCATCCCGTCCGGCCCCTCCGCGACCCCGTGCGGGCGCGCGAGGCCGGCGGCGACGGTGGTGACGATGCCGCGGCGGTCGATGCGGCGGATGCGGTTGGTCTCGGTATCGACGATCAGGATCGACCCGTCGCGGGCGACCGCGAGTTCCTTCGGCGCGGCGAACTCGGCGCGGGTGGCGGGACCGCCGTCACCGGCCGCGCCGCGGACACCGGTGCCGGCGATGGTGGCGATGTGTCCGCTGAGCGGATCGATCCGGCGCAGGGTGGAGCCGTTGCGCTCCAGGATCAGGATCGCCCCGTCCGCGGCCAGCGCCACCGCCCGCGGCCCGTGCAGGGCGGCGCGTGCCGCCGGCCCGCCGTCGCCGGCGTGGCGGGCCTCGCCGGTGCCGGCCAGGGTGGCGATGTGCCCGGAGGCGAGATCGACCGCGCGCACCACATGCGCCGCGACATCGGCGATCAGCAGCCGGGAGCCGCCGGCATCCAGGCAGCAATCATTGGGCTCGGCGAGTCCTGCCGCGCCGGCCGGCCCACCATCGCCATCCGCTACCGCGCGCCCGTCCCCGGCCAGGGTGGCGATGGTGGCGCCGGCGATCACGCGCACCCGCCGGTTCAGCCGATCGACCACGAAAATGCGCCCATCGGCGGCGATGGCGATGCCGTAGGGTTCGTGCAGCCTTCCCGCGGCGGCGGGGCCGCCATCGCCGGCGAAGCCCGCCACCCCGTCCCCGGCCAGGGTGGTGATCGTGCCATCGGCGCCGATGCGGCGGATCGCGTGGTTGAAGGTATCGGCGAAGACCAGCCCGCCGGCGGCGTCGAAGGCCAGATCGAACGGCCCGTTCAGCCGCGCCGCCGCCGCCGGCCCGCCGTCGCCGGAAAACCCCGGCGTGCCGGTACCGGCGAAACTGTCAGACTGCATCCCGCCCCCGCCAACTGACGGCGCATCCGGCCATCCCGCTTGCGCCCTGTCAACGTCCCTTGCCGCGTTCGCGGGGACATGCGACAGCGATGGCGGCTCTGCCAGGAGGATCTTCCATGTCCCGCGACGTGATGGTGGTTTCCGGCGTGCGCACGCCGATCGGCGATTTCGGCGGCGCGCTGCGTGACGTGCCGCCCACCGAACTCGGCGCGCAGGTGGTGCGGGAGGCGCTGGCCCGCGCCGCGGTGGACGGCGCCGAGGTCGGGCACGTGGTGTTCGGCAACGTGATCCATACCGAGGCGAAGGACATGTACCTGGCCCGGGTGGCGGCGCTGAACGCGGGGGTGACGCAATCGGCCCCGGCGCTGACCTTGAACCGGCTCTGCGGGTCCGGCTTGCAGGCGATCGTCTCGGCGGCGCAGGCGATCACCCTGGGCGATGCCGACATCGCCGTCGGCGCGGGGGCGGAATCGATGAGCCGCGCCGCCTATCTGGCCCAGGGCGTCCGCTGGGGCGCGCGCATGGGCGATGCGGCGATGGTCGATATGATGCTGGCCGCGCTGCACGACCCGTTCCACCAGATCCATATGGGCGAGACCGCCGAGAATCTTGCGGAATCGCACCAGATCACCCGTGCCCAGCAGGACGCGCTGGCGGTGGAATCGCACCGCCGCGCCGCAAGCGCGATCCGCGAGGGGCGGTTCAAGGACCAGATCCTTCCGGTGCGGATGAAGACCCGCAAGGGCGAGACTGTCTTCGACACCGACGAGCACGTCCGCGCGGACGCCACGGTGGAGGACCTCGGGAAGCTGCGCGCGGTCTTCCGTAAGGACGGTACGGTGACGGCGGGCAATGCCTCCGGCATCAACGACGGCGCCGCCGCGGTGGTGCTGATGGACGCTGAAACCGCCGGCAAGCGTGGGGCGAAGCCGCTGGGGCGGCTGGTGGCCTATGCCCATGCCGGGGTGGATCCGAAGATCATGGGCATCGGCCCGGTGCCGGCCACCCGCAAGGCGCTGGCCCGCGCCGGGCTGCGGCTGGACCAGATCGACGTGATCGAATCCAACGAAGCCTTCGCCGCCCAGGCCTGCGCGGTGGCCAAGGACCTGGGGTTCGACCCGGAGAAGACCAACCCGAACGGGTCCGGCATCTCGCTGGGGCACCCGGTGGGGGCGACCGGGGCGATGCTGACGGTGAAGGCGCTCTACGAGCTCCGGCGCATCGGCGGGCGCTATGCGCTGGTGACGATGTGCATCGGCGGCGGCCAGGGGATCGCGGCGATCTTCGAGCGCGCGTGACCGACCGGCCGGTTCTGACGCTCCGCCCCGGCCAGGGGCGGCGGCTGCGCGCGGGCGCGCCCTGGGTGTTCAGCAACGAGGTGGTGGGCCAGGCGCTGCCGGCCGGCGCGCTGGTCTCGATCCGCGGCGATGACGGGGTGCGCTTCGGCACCGCGATCTACAACCCGCATTCGCTGATCGCGGCGCGGCTGCTGGACCGTGACCCCGCGGCGGCGATCGATATGGCCTGGTTCCGCGCCCGCTTCGCCGCCGCCGCCGCCCTGCGCGCCCGGCTGGGCTTCGGGCGCTTCTGCCGGCTGGTCCATGCCGAGGCGGATGGGCTGCCCGGGCTGGTGGTGGACCGGTTCGATGACGTGCTGGTGGTGCAGGCCAACACCGCCGGCATGGACGCGCTGCTGGAGCCGATCACCGCCGCGCTGCTGGCCGAATTCTCGCCACGCGCGGTGGTGGCGCGGGGCGATTCCGCCGCCCGGCGACTGGAGGGCCTGGGCGAGGAGGTGCGGCTGCTGCACGGGACGGATGCCGCCGGCGTGGTGGAGGAAGGCGGGCTGCGCTTTCCGGTGGACCCGCTGGCGGGGCAGAAGACCGGCTGGTTCTTCGACCAGCGCGCCAACCGGGACCTGGTGGCCGGCCTTGCTGCCGAGGCCCGGGTGCTGGACGTGTTCTGCCACACGGGCGGGTTCGGCCTGCGCGCGGCGGCGGCGGGGGCGGCCTCGGTGACGCTGATCGACAGCTCCGCCCCGGCGCTGGCCCAGGCCGAGGCGGCAGCGGTGGGCAATGGGCTGGCCGGGGTGGTGGCGCAGCGGGGCGATGCCTTCGACCTGCTGGCCGGAATGACGGAGCACTACGATATCGTGGTGTGCGACCCGCCCGCCTTCGCGCGATCCCGCAAGGACGCCGAGGGCGGCTTGCGTGCCTATGCGCGGCTGGCGCGGCTGGCGGCGGCGCGGGTGGCGCCGGGCGGGTTCCTGTTCATGGCGTCATGCTCGCATCACGCGCCGCTGGAGGCCTGGGCGGCACGGGTGGCCGAGGGGCTGTGGCGGGCCCGGCGCTGGGGGCGGATCGTCGCCACCACCGGCGCCGGGGCCGATCATCCGGTGCATCCGGCGCTGCCGGAGACCGCGTATCTCAAAGCCCAGCTGATCGCGCTGGATCAGCCCTTCACCCCGCCCAGCGTCAGACCGGAGGTCATGTAGCGGCGCAGCGCGTAGTAGGCGATGACCGGCGGAACGGAATAGAAGATCGCCGTTGCCATCATGTAGTTCCATGGCGCCTCGTCGCTGTTGAGGAACTGCGCGAGGGTCACGGCGACGGTCATGTTGCGCTGCGCCGACAGCAGCAGGAACTGATACAGGTAGTCGTTCCAGGCCAGCAGCAAGGCGAACATTCCCACCGCGACCAGCGCCGGCGCCATCATCGGCAGGTAGATGCGGAAATAGACCTGCCATGGGGTCGCGCCATCGATGCGGGCCGACTCGTCGAGTTCGATCGGGATCGATACCGAATACTGCGAGAAGACGATGATGGCGTAGGGCACGCCGAACGCCACATAGGCGGCGATCACTGCCCAGAGATTGTTGCTCCAACCATAGAGCTGCATGATCCGGTAGAACGGGATGGCGACGAAGGAGGCCGGGATCACATAGGTCACCAGCGCCAGGTTGGTGATGACCCAGCCGCCGCTGATGCGCATCCGCCCGATCACGAAGCTGGTAAGCGAGCCGATCAGCAGGGTGAAGAAGGTGGTGCCGAACCCGACATAGAAGCTGTTGCCGAACTGATGCCAGAAATGCGCCAGGTACCAGTAGCCCTCGGAGACGACGATCCAGAAGCTGTACAGGCTGGGGTCGGTGGGCCAGAGATGGGTACTGAACACGTCGTTGTGCGAGGACAGCGCCACCATCACCATGTTGTAGATCGGCCCGAGCGACCAGATCACGATGATAAGGGCGAGCACCAGCGAGGCGGCCTCGACGGCGAAGCCGCGCAGCCGGTAGTTCGGCTTCTTGCGTGCCGGACCGAGTGTGGTGGCGCTCATCGTTCCACCGCCGTGGCGCGCACGCGCCGCATCAGCCAGATCACCATCGGCACCAGGACCGGCACCGCGGTCAGCACCGCCGCCACGCCGAGGCGCGGCTGGGACATGACGAAGGCATCACGGATACCGAGGGTTGCCAGCACCTGGGTGGAGTTCGCGGGGCCGCCGCCGGAGACGAAATAGACGGTGGTGAAATCCCCCAGCGTGAACAGGATCCCGAGCAAGGTGCAGACCAGATAGAGATTGGCGAGCAGCGGGAAGGTGATCTCCCTGAAACGGTGCCAGGTGGACGCACCATCCACCGCCGCGGCCTCGAACAGCTCCTGCGGGATCGCCATGCGTCCGGCGAGCAGGATGATGGTCCAGAAGGGCAGCCATTTCCACATATAGGCGACGATGTCGGCGCCGAGCGCGAGCCAGCGATGGTCCAGCCAGGACGGCGCGTTGAAGTGGAACAGGGCGTAGATCAGGTTGTCCACCAGACCCCAGTCGCCGTTCAGCATCCAGTGGATCGAAAGGAACGTGGGCAGCGCCGGCACCGCCCACGGCAGGATGAAGATCAGCATCAGCGGTTTGACCCACCAGCGCTTGCGCATGAAGAACCCGGACAAGCCGAGCGCCATGACCATGCGCACATTGACCGCCACCAGCACGTATATCAGCGTGTTGACGACGGTCTCCTGATAGATCGGATCCGAGAACAGCTGCGCATACAGCGCAGGCTGGCTGCCCATCCAGAGCCCGTAGATGATCGGGTACACGACGAACAGCAAGAAAGTCACGATATAAGGAGCCAGGAAAGCCAGCGCCCAGATCAGTTCGGGACCCTGAAGTCCCGCCCGCCACCGGCGATGAGCCATCGGCCGCGCGCTTATGCGTGTTCCGATAGCGGCGACCTGGGCGCTGCTGCCATCCATGGGACCTGCCTCCTCGGCCTAGACCGAGTATCTGGTGAAGATCGTCTGGATTTCCTTGAAGGCGCGCTCTGCCGCCGCTTCCGGCGTCATGCCGTCCTTGTACACGTAGGAGTAGGACTGCCCCCAGACCTGCTGCGCCTCGACGTCCCCGTAGGCCGGATTGAAGCAGAGCGGATCGGGGACCGTCGGCCCAAGAACCGTTTCCTTCACATAGGGAGTGAGGTGCGTCGCGAGCGCCTTGTTGGGATTGTTGAGCCACCAGGGATCATTGCGCGCGGTCCCGGGGAACGGCGTGACCCATCTCCCCAGACCCGCCTTCAGATATTCGTTGTTCACCTTCGGTTCGATCACGTATTTCATGAAGTCCTTGGCGACTTCCTGATTCTTCGCGGCCTTCGGAATCATGCCGCCGATGTATCCAACCATCGCCGGCATCGGCTTGCCGTCGTTGCCCAGCGGCAGGCCCATGGTGATGCATTCGGCCAGCTTCTTCTGGTCGTGCCACATCGCGAGCTCGGTCGAGATGGTGCCGTCGTAATCCATGATGAACAACTTGGCGTGGAAGCCGTTGTTGTCATCGGCGT
>JAKBCO010000008.1 GCA_021807785.1 Pseudomonadota bacterium | reverse complement strand
CCGCGGCGCGACGCGCGGCGACGGCACCGAGGGCGAGGACGTCACCGCCAATCTGCGCAGCATCGCCAGCCTGCCGCCCCGGCTGCGCGGCCCGGCGCCGGCGCGGATCGAGATCCGTGGCGAGGTCTTCATGGCCAAGGCGGATTTCCTGGCGCTGAACGCGGCGCAGGCGGCCGCCGACGAAAAGACCTTCGCCAACCCGCGCAACGCCGCCGCCGGCAGCCTGCGTCAGCTCGATCCCGCCATCACCGCCGCCCGCCCGCTCTCGCTCTTCGCCTATGCGATGGGCGAGACCTCGGAGCTTCCGGCCGCCACCCATGCCGCCTATCTCGACCGCCTGCGCGCCTGGGGGTTCGCGGTGAACCCGCTCTCCCGCCCGCTTGCCGACGAGGCCGCATCGGTCGCCTTCCAGTCCGAGATGGACGCCGCCCGCGCCGACCTGCCCTACGACATCGACGGGGTGGTGTACAAGCTCGACGATCTCTCCCTGCAACAGCGCCTGGGTTTCGTCGGGCGGGATCCGCGCTGGGCGGTGGCGTGGAAATTCGCCGCCGAGCAGGCGACGACAAGGTTGCTCGCGATCCGCATCCAACTCGGCCGCACCGGCGCCCTGACCCCGGTGGCCGAGCTCGAGCCGGTCAATGTGGGCGGCGTGCTGGTCGCGCGGGCCTCGCTGCACAACGAGGACGAGATCGCGCGCAAGGATATCCGCGTCGGCGACCGGGTGGTGATCCAGCGCGCCGGCGACGTGATCCCGCAGGTGCTGGGGATCGTGCCCGCGGAACGGCCGGCGGGGACGGGGCCGTTCGCCTTTCCCGACCATTGTCCGGTCTGCGGGAGCCTGGCGGTGCGGGCACCGGGCGAGGCGGTGCGCCGCTGCACCGGCGGGCTGACCTGCCCGGCCCAGGTGGTGGAGCGGCTGATCCATTTCGCCTCCCGCGCCGCGTTCGACATCGAGGGCATGGGCGAGAAGACCGTCACCGCCTTCCATGGGCTCGGCTGGCTCGGCTCGCCGGTGGATATTTTCGCGCTGCCGTCCCGCCGGGCGGAGATCGCCGCCCTGGACGGCTGGGGCGAGCAATCGGCGGCCAACCTGATGCGCGCGATCGAGACCCGCCGCCGCATCCCGCTCGACCGGTTCATCTTCGCCCTCGGCATCCGCCGCATCGGCGAGCGCAACGCCCGCCTGCTGGCCCGCCACTACGGCAGCTTCGCCGAGTGGCGGGCGGAGATGGAAGCCGCCATCATCATCGGCTCGGAGGCGCGGGAGCGGCTGGGCGGGATCCTTGGCGTCGGCCCGGCGATCGCCGAGGAACTGGCGGAGTTCTTCGCCGAGCCGCGCAACCGCGCGACGGTCGATGCGCTGGCCGCCGAACTGACCATCCTGCCGCCCGAAGCCGCGCGCGAGGCGGGTCCCTTCGCCGGGCGCACGCTGGTGTTTACCGGCAGCCTCGCCAGCCTGACCCGCGCCGAAGCCCGCGCGCGCGCCGAGGCGCTGGGGGCGAAGGTCACCGAGGGCGTCACCAGAAGCACCGATTTCGTCATCGCCGGGGCGGAGGCGGGCTCGAAGGCGCGCAAGGCGCAGGCGCTGGGGATCACGCTGCTGTCGGAGGCCGAGTTCCTGGAGCGCGCCGGGACGCCTATGCTGGCCGGCGAACCGGAGGAACCAGGATGAACCAAGCCCATCAGAGCCTGCGCGACGCGGTCGCCGGCGGCGCCATTCCCGGGGTGGTCGCCGCCGCCACCGATGCGCGTGGGAGCCTCGACGAATTCGCCGCCGGGCGGCGAAGCCTGCCGGACGGGGCACCGATGGGGATGGATACGGTCTTCCGCATCGCCTCCATGACCAAGGCGATCACCGCCACCGCGGCGATGCAGCTGGTGGAGCAGGGGCTTCTGTCGCTCGATGCTCCGGCCGCCGAAACCGTGCCGGAACTGGGCGCGGTCCAGGTGCTGGACGGATTCGACGCCGACGGCACGCCGCGGCTGCGCCCGCCGCGGACGCCGGTGACCCTGCGCCAGTTGCTGACCCATACCGCGGGCTTCGGCTACGAGACCTGGAACCCGGCGCTCGGCGCCTATGCCAAGGCGCGCAACGTGCCGCCGGCGCGCACCGGCAAGCTCGCGGCGCTGGCGATGCCGCTGGCCTTCGACCCCGGCACCGCCTGGCAATACGGCATCAACATCGACTGGGCCGGGCGGATGGTGGAGGCGGCGAGCGGCCTCGATCTGGAAGCCTGTTTCCGCCGCCATGTCTGCGGGCCGCTCGGGATGGACGATACCAGCTTCCTGGTCTCGCCTTCGATGGAGGCGCGGCTGGCCACCATCCATGCGCGCGAGGGCGCGGCGCTGACCCCGGTTGCCGCCACCATCAACGCCCCGCGCGAGTTCTTCAACGGCGGCGGCGGGCTCTATTCGACCCCGCGCGACTATCTGCGCTTCCTGCGCATGATGCTGGGGGGCGGCAGCCTGGACGGGGTGCGGCTGCTGCGGGCGGAGACGGTGGCGCTGATGGGACAGAACCACATCGGCGCGCTGGAGGTGCAGCCGATGGTCACGGCGATGCCGGCCTTGTCCAACACCTTCGAGGCGTTCCCCGGGATGGTGAAGAAATGGGGGCTGAGCTTCCTCATCAACACCGAGGACACCCCGGGCGGGCGCAAGGCGGGCAGCCTGGCCTGGGCCGGGCTCAACAACACCTATTTCTGGATCGATCCGGCGTCCGGCCTGGCCGGGGTGGTGATGGCGCAGGTGCTGCCGTTCGGCGACGCGACGGTGCTGGGGCTGCTGGATGCCTACGAGAAGGGGGTCTATCGGGGGCGGGGATGAACCGGCTTCGATGACCCATCGCGCCATGACCGATAGCACGCTCGACGTCCGCCACCTGTCCTGCCCGCTGCCGGTGCTGCGCGCCAATCGCGTCCTGCGCGGGCTGGCTCCCGGGGCGCGGCTGCGCGTGCTGGCGACCGATCGCGCCGCGGTGGCGGATTTCCAGGCCTGGTGCCAGGAGACCGGCCACGCGCTGCTCGCCTGGTCGGAGGACGGGGGCGAGTTCAGCTTCCTGATTCGCCGCCGCGCCGCCGACCCGGCGGAGGCGGCCGAGGCATGACCACCGCCCTGTTCACCCACCCCGCCTGCCTGGGCCATGACGCCGGCCCCTGGCACCCGGAACGCCCCGACCGGCTGCGCGCCGTGCTGGCGGCGCTGGAGGGCGTGGCCTTCGCCCCCTTGCTGCGCGAAGCCGCCCCCGAGGCGACCATGGACCAACTCGCGCTGGCCCACCCCCCCGGCTACGTGGAGGCGATCCTGGCGATCCGCCCGCCGGAGGGCGAGACGGTGGCGCTGGACGCCGACACGGCGATGAACGCGGGCAGCGTGTCGGCGGCGCTGCGGGCGGCCGGCGGGGCGGTGGCGGCGGTGGATGCGGTGATGGAGGGCTGGGCGCGCAACGCCTTCGCCGCCATCCGCCCGCCCGGGCATCACGCCGAACCCGCCCGCCCGATGGGGTTCTGCCTGTTCAACAACGCCGCCATCGCCGCGCTCTGGGCCCGCGCCCGCTGGGGCCTGCGCCGCGTCGCGGTGGTGGATTTCGACGTCCATCACGGCAACGGCACCCAGGCGATGTTCGCGCCGGACGCCGGGCTGTTCTACGGGTCCTCGCATCAGATGCCGTGCTATCCGGGCACCGGGGCGGCGGCCGAGACCGGGGTGGCCGGCAACATCGTCAACGCGCCGCTGCGTCCCGGCGCCGGAAGCGATGCGTTCCGCGAAGCCTGGGCCGAGCGCATCCTGCCCGCCCTCTCCGCGTTCGCCCCCGAACTCCTGGTGATCTCCGCCGGGTTCGATGCCCATCGTGACGATCCGCTGGCCGAGCTGCGGCTGGAGACCGCGGATTTCGCCTGGATCACCGCCGAGCTGGTCGGGCTCGCGGGCGGGCGCGTGGTCTCGGTGCTCGAGGGCGGCTACGACCTCGACGCGCTGGCCGCCGCCTCGGCGGCGCATGTGCGCGCGCTGATGGCGGCCTGATCCGCCAGCGCCGCCGCCACCATCGCGGCCATTCCGGTCCAGTCGCGCGGCCGGCGCATCCGGAACAGCCGCATCCCAGGGTACCAGGCGCACGCCGCCGTCCCCAGCCCCCAGCGCCAGTCCGGCCCCAGCGGCAGCATCACCCAGGCCGGCACGCCAAGGGCGCCAGCCAGATGCGCCGGCGCCGAATCGATGCTGATCAGCAGATCGAGCGCGGTGAGCGCCGCCGCCAGGGTGGGGAAATCGGAGATGTCGGCGCCGAGGGCGCGTTCGGGCGGACCGAGCGCCGGCCAGTCGGCGGCGGCGGGGCCGTGTTGCAGCCCGAACAGCGCGACGCCGGGGACGCCGGCCAGGGGCGCCAGGGACGCGGCCGGGGCCGAGCGGGAGGCATCGTTCGGATGCGTCGCCCGCCCCGCCCAGACCACCCCGACCAGCCGCTGCCCCGGCGCCAGCGCCGCCAGCCGCGCCCGCCAGGCAGCGACGGCGCCCGGCTCGGCGCGCAGATACCCGGCCGGCGCGGCGGGGATGGTGGCGGGCAGGGTCGCGGCGCAGCGCGGCAGGCCGGAGAGCGGAATCCAGGCGGCGAGGCCGGGGCAGTCGGCGGCGACCGCCTCCCACCCGGTCCGAATATCGCCGCCCGGAACCAGCGGCGCGAGCAGGGGGGCGAGTTCGGGCGTGGCGAGCAGGGTGATCGCCCCGGCCCGTCCCGCCGCCCAGGGCAGGTAGCGGGCGAACTGGATCGCATCGCCATAGCCCTGATCGGCCACCACCAGCAGCCGCCCGGCGATCGGCGTGCCGTTCCACACCGCGCAGCCCAGGGCGGGGGCGACCGGCGGGACGCCGCGCAGGCGGAAGCGATGCTCGTAATACGGCCAGGCGGCGGCGAAATCGCCGCGTTGCAGCAGGGTTTCGGCCAGGATCACGTTGGCCCCGGGATGCGCCGGATCGAGGCGCAGGGCGGCGCGGGCGGCCGCCTCGGCGCCGTCGGTCCGTTCCAGCCGGTAGCGCACCACCGCCAGCGCGTGCCACAGGTCGGCATCGTTCGGGTCCAGGGCGGCGGCGCGCTCGGCCGCCTCCAGCGCCGCCGCGTAGTCGCCGGCGCGCTCGGCGATGGTGCAGCGGTTGCGCCACCAACCCGGGCGATTCGGCTCGGCGGCCACCGCGGCGGCGGACAGCGCCAGGGCGCGCGCGAATTCGCCCTGCTGGAAGGCGATCAGCGACCGCGCCTGGGCGAGCCCAGGATGGGCGGGCGCCACCGCCTCGGCGCGGGCCAGCAGCGCGGCGGCGGCCTCGCTCCGCCCGGCGGCGCGCTCCGCCTCCGCCAGCCGCAGCAGCTCGGAGAGCGGCAGCGGGACCTCGGGCTCAGGGATGCAGGGCGGTGCCGGTGCCGACATCGTTCTCGCAGCGGGCCATGAAGCGCTCCTGCTCGAAGCGGTCGGCCAGCCCGTGCGTCGGCAGGGTGATCCCGACGGCGCCGGAGTTGGGGGCATCCTGATTGCCGATCTGATAGAGATCGTCTCGGTGCTGCAACTGGTAGGTCGCCTCGGCCTGGCGGCGGCAGGCGGCATCGGTGTCGCGCGCGGTGACCGAGCGCGGCGGCGCGCCGAACGCGCAGCCGGCGAGCAGCAGGGGCAGCACCAGCGGGATCAGGCGGAGGAACGGGCGGGTCAAGCGGAAACTCCGGGCAGGGCGGCGGTGAGGGCGGCATGGAAGGGCGCGGGGTCGAACCCGGCATCGGGCGAGAGCGGCGTGGCCGCCGCCAGTGCCAGCAGCGCCGGCGGCAACTCCGCCCCGTCGCGGGCGAAGCGGCAGCGCGCCGCGAGCGCGGGCGTGCGGCCGAGCAGATCGATCAGCGCCAGCAGGCGCAGGCAGAGCGACAGGCCGGAGGCGCTGGCGAGGCCGGCGATGCGGTCGATCGCGGCGGCCCAGCAGCAGGCATCAGGGTCGGCCAGGACCAGTTCGGTCACCTCGCCGTCGGGGCGGTGGAAGCGGAAGCCGCGGCGGCTGCCCCAGGTCTCGGCGAGGGCGGCGGCGCGGGCGGCGTGCCAGGCGTGATCGAGGTCGCGCGCGCGCACCGCGGGCAGGGCCTCGGGACCGTGGGGCAGGGTGTGGATGGGCCAGTCGGCGGGGGCGGGCATCGCGGGAAGATGGCGCGCGGCGGGGCGGGGTGAAAGGGGGTATCCGGCGGGACCGGCTTGCCGCAATGCACAATCGGCCCCTACATTGGGGTCAGACAGGGCGCCGCCGCGCCCGCCGCCGAAGGATGCCACCCGACCATGAACGCACCGTTCAACCCGCTTGACGTTGCCGAAACGAAATACGCGATCGGCCAGCCGGTCTCCCGCAAGGAGGACCCGGTCCTGCTGCAGGGCCAGGGCCGCTATACCGACGATCTCAACCTGCCTGGCCAGCTCTATGCGGTGATGGTGCGCTCGGGCCACGCGCACGGCATCATCCGCGGCATCGATACCGCGTCGGCGCTGGCGGTGCCGGGGGTGCGCGCGGTCTTCACCGGGGCCGATCTGCTGGCGGCCGGGCTGGGGCCGATGCCGTCGGGCCAGGGCTTCAAGCAGGCGGACGGGTCGGACATGCCGAAGCCGGTCCAGCCGCCGCTGACCACCGACAAGGTGCGCTTCGTCGGCGATCCGGTCGCGGTGGTGGTGGCCGAGAGCTGGAAATCCGCGCGCGATGGCGCCGAGGCGGTGATGGTGGAGATCGACCCGCTGCCCGCGGTCACCGAGGCGCGCGCGGCGGTCGCCGCCGGCGCGGCCCAGGTCCACGAGGCCACCCCGGGCAACGTGATCCTGGATTTCCACCATGGCGATGCCGCCCGGGTGGAGGCGGCCTTCGCCGCCGCCGCGCATGTGACGCGGATGAAGATCCTCAACACCCGCCTCGCGGTTTGCCCGATGGAGCCGCGCGCCGCGATCGCCGAATACGATCCGGCGCGGGAGCACTGGACCCTGCGCCTGGGCTGCCAGGGCACCTTCCCGATGCGCAACCTGCTCTGCCATGTCCTGCACGCCAGGCCCGAACAGGTGCGGGTGCTGACCGGCAACGTGGGTGGCTCGTTCGGGATGAAATCCTCGTGCTACCCGGAATATATCGCCATCCTGCACGCCGCGCGCGCGCTGGGCGCGCCGGTGAAATGGCGCGACGAGCGCAGCGAGAGCTTCCTGTCCGACAGCCACGGCCGCGCCCATGACATGGAGCAGGAGGTGGCGTTCGACGCCGCGGGGCGCATCCTGGCGCTGCGGGTGCGGGGCTACGGCAATATCGGCGCCTATCTGTCCAACGGCACCGTCTTGCAGCCGACCGGCAACGTGGTGAAGAACACCATCAGCGTCTATGCGACGCCGGTGCAGGAAGTGATCACGCAAGCGGTGTTCACCAACACCTCTCCGGTCGGGCCGTATCGTGGCGCCGGCCGGCCTGAAAGCAACTACTATATCGAGCGCCTGCTTGACACGGCCGCGCGGGAGATGGGGATCGACCGCATCGAGATCCGCCGGCGCAACCATATCCGCCCCGAGCAACTGCCCTGGACCACCCCGGCCGGCACCGTTTACGACAGCGGCGATTTTCCGGCGATCCTGGAAGAAGCGCTGGCGGCGGCCGATTGGGACGGGTTTCCGCGCCGGCGGCGGGAAAGCCGCGAACGCGGGAGGCTGCGCGGCATCGGCATCGGCCAGTACCTGGAAGTGACCGGCCCGCCGTCCCAGGAGATGGGCGGCATCCGCTTCGAGGATGACGGTACCGTGACCATCATCACCGGCACCCTGGATTACGGCCAGGGCCACGCCACGCCGTTCGCCCAGGTGCTGGCCGCGCGGCTCGGCGTGCCGTTCGAGAAGATCCGGCTGCTGCAGGGCGATTCCGACGAGCTGCTGGCCGGCGGCGGCACCGGCGGGTCGAAATCGCTGATGGCGAGCGGCACCGCGATCGCCGAGGCATCGGAGGTGGTGATCGCCCAGGGCCGCAAGCTGGCCGCGCATCTGCTGGAAGCCGGGGAAGGCGACGTGGAGTTCGAGCTGGCCGCCGGCGGCGGGCGGTTCCGCATCATGGGCACCGATCGCGGCATCGGCATCATGGACCTGGCGGCGCAGGTCCGCGCCGCCGGTGCGAACCTGCCGGAGGGGCTGCCGCGCACGCTTTCCGTGCGCCACGTGGCGAAATCTCCGCCCTTCGCCTATCCGAACGGGTGCCATATCGCGGAGGTGGAGATCGACCCCGAGACCGGCGTGACCCGGGTGGTGCGCTACGTGATGGTCAATGATTTCGGGACCATCATCAATCCGCTGCTGGTGGAGGGCCAGACCCATGGCGGGGTGGCGCAGGGGATCGGCCAGGCGCTGATGGAATGGGTGCGCTATGACGAGTCCGGCCAGCCGGTCACCGGCTCCTATATGGACTACGCGTTGCCCAGGGCGGCGGATGTGCTGAACTACGAGTTCCACAGCCATCCGGTGCCCTGCAAGACCAACGTCCTGGGCGCCAAGGGCTGCGGGGAGGCGGGCTGCGCGGGGTCGATGCCGGCGGTGATGAACGCGGTGGTCGATGCGCTGTCGGAATATGGGATCACCCATATCGACATGCCGGCGACGCCGCTTCGGGTGTGGGAGGCGATCCGGGCGGCGCGCGGGGGGTGAGGGAGCCCGCGACATCCGGCACCTGCGCGCCGGACCGTCCGGACGCCTGACTGCGCCGGCTGGTCGATGAGGCACTGGCGGATCAGCGTCCCGCCATTCCGCTGCGGGAGGTCTTCGTCCGGCTGCGCGCCGGTCAGGCCACGACGTAGCGCCCCACGACGTAGCGCCGGGGTCGCCCGCCGGGCGGGGCGGACTACGCCGCCTCGCTCTCGGCCTCCGCCCGCCGCTCGCTGCGCTTGCGCTCATGCGGATCGAGGAACCGCTTGCGCAGCCGCACTGCGCCGGGCGTCACCTCCACCAGCTCGTCATCCTCGACATAGGCGATCGCCTGTTCGAGGCTCATGCGCCGCGGCGGGATCAGCAGCATCGCGTCGTCCTTGCCGGCGGCGCGGATGTTGGTGAGCTTCTTCTCCTTGATCGGGTTCACGTCCAGGTCCGATCCGCGCGAATGCTCGCCCAGGATCATGCCGACATAGACCTTCTCCCCCGGGGAGACGAACAAGGTGCCGCGCTCCTGGAGGTAGAACAGCGCGTAATGCACCGCCTCCCCGTCGGCGTTGGAGATCAGCGAGCCCGACCGCCGTCCCTCGATCGGGCCTTTCCAGGGGCCGTAGCCGGCGAACATCCGGTTCATGATCCCGGTACCGCGGGTGTCGGTCAGGAATTCGCCGTGATAGCCGATCAGTCCGCGGCTCGGGATGGCGAAGGTCAGCCGCACCTTGCCGCCGCCGGAGGGGCGCATGTCGCGCAGCTCGCCCTTGCGGCGCGAGAGCTTCTCCACCACCACGCCGGCGAAGGGCTCGTCCACATCGACCAGCGCCTCCTCCATCGGCTCCTCGCGGGCGCCGGTCTCGGGGTGGCGGCGGGTCAGCACGCGGGGGCGGCCGATGCAGAGCTCGAACCCCTCCCGGCGCATCGTCTCGATCAGCACGCCGAGCTGGAGTTCGCCGCGCCCGGCGACCTCGAACGCCTCGGTCTCGTTGCTGTCGGTGACGCGGATGGCGACGTTGCCCTCGGCCTCGCGGAACAGCCGCTCGCGGATCTGGCGCGAGGTGACCTTCTTGCCCTCCCGCCCCGCCAGCGGGCCGTCATTGATGCGGAAGGTCATCGCCAAGGTGGGCGGATCGACCGGAATCGCCGGCAGCGGGGCGGCCAGTTCGGGGGCGCCGATGGTGTCCGGCACGGTGGCCTCGGCCAGCCCGGCGATGGCGACGATGTCGCCGGCCGCCACTTCCTCCACCGGCACCCGGTCGAGGCCGCGGAAGGACATCAGCTTGGACAGCCGTCCGGTCTCCACCACCCGCCCGTCGGAGTGCAGCACCTTGAGCGGCATGTTGAGCCGCGCCCGCCCCTGCTCCACCCGGCCGGTCAGCACGCGGCCGAGGAAATTGTCGTAATCGAGGATCGAGGCCACCATCGCGAACGGCGCCTCCGGGTCCAGCACCGGGGCGGGCACGTGGCGCAGCACCAGATCGAACAGGGCGGAGAGGTCCTTGCGCGGCCCGTCGAGGGTCGTATCCGCCCAGCCCTGGCGGCCGGAGGCGTAGAGCATCGGGAAATCGAGCTGCGCGTCGGTGGCGCCCAGCGCGGCGAACAGGTCGAACACCTCGGTATGGACCTCGTCGGCGCGGGCGTCGGCGCGATCGATCTTGTTGACCACCACGATCGGATGCAACCCGCGGGCGAGCGCCTTGCCGACCACGAACTTGGTCTGCGGCAGCACGCCCTCGGCGGCATCGACCAGCACCAGCGCGCCATCGACCATGTTGAGGATGCGCTCGACCTCGCCGCCGAAATCGGCGTGGCCGGGGGTATCGACGATGTTGATCCGGGTGACGCTGTCGCCCCTGGGCCAGACCACCGAGGTGCATTTGGCGAGGATGGTGATGCCCCGCTCGCGCTCGAGGTCGTTGCGGTCGAGCGCGCGTTCGGCCACCGCCTGATGGTCGCGGAAGGCGCCGGACTGGCGCAGCAGCTGATCGACCAGGGTGGTCTTGCCATGATCGACATGGGCGATGATGGCGATGTTGCGGATGTCCATTGGGGTCCCGGGCGCGAAAAAACGCCCGGCGGAAGGCCGGGCGGGCATGTTGCGGCGCACACATAAGCGCATCGGGGCGGAAAAGCGAGCGGGAATCGCCCCGCGCAGGTCAGTTCTGCACCGTGATCGCCCCGGACGCGGTCAGGGTGACGGCGGCGAATTCGGCCGGCAGGAAGGCCGCCGTCCAGGGCAGCTGGGCGGAGACCGTGAGCTGGTCCCCCGGCGCGTAGGCGGGGGAAAACCGCACCGTCACCGAGGCCCCTCCGGCGCTGCCCAGCAGGGCGGTCAGGGTGGAGGTCGCGATCCCCTGGATATCGGCGCTGCTGGCCGAGCTGCTGCGCACCGCCCCGTAGCGCAGCGCCCGGGTCACCGCGACGTCGAGCCCGCGCTGCGCCTGGACCAGGCGGAAGAGCTCGAAGGCGGCCAGGAATGCCAGCAGCAGCAGCGGAAATGCCAGCGCGAACTCCACCGCCGCGGTGCCGCGCCGGTTCATCGCACCCTCGTGAGGCCGGTCGCGGTCAGGGTCATCGGCGAGGCGATCCCCGGCAGCGGAAACGCCAGCGTCACCGCGGCGCTGGTGGTGATGGCGGCCCATTCGCCCAGCACCTGGCCGGACGGGCAGGCGGTCCCGGCCGCGGCGGCGCTGCCGGAGGCATAGGTGCCGGTGGGCGCCAGGCAGAGATAGCTGAAGCTGGCGGTTGCGCTGACGGTGGGGCTGCCGTTGGCGTTGCCGGCCCCGGCCACCGCCGCCCCGGTGATCTGCGAGGTGCTGGCGCCGCTGATCGCCCAGGCGGCGAACATCCCGGCCTGCAGGGCGCGATCCACCCGCAACCGCGTCTCGAGCAGGCCGCCGAGGTCGAACAGCGTCAGCACGGTGGGCACCACCACCAGCGCCAGCGCGATCGCCGCCTCGATCGCCACCACCCCGCGCCGGTCGTGATGCATCGTCGCGCCGGGCATCATTGCGTCAGCCGCGGCTTGCCGCCCGCGCTCCCGCTGCTGGAGCCGGCGGCCGAGATGCCGGCCGAGCCCACCGCCTCGATCGTGTCGGCGATCACGCTCATCGACCCGCCGCTCGCGGTATCGAACTGGGCGTTGTTGCTCATCGAGAGCTTGCCGCAGGGCGCGTAGAAGGCCCCCGAGACCACCAGCGAGGAGCCGCCCGCCATGGTGTTGGTGGGGCTGGTCCCGCCGGAGCCGCATTCCTGCCAGAACAGGATGCCCGCGGTGGCGCCGGAGGCCGGCGCGGTCATGTCGGTATTGGTGTTGGAATAGTTGGTCCATTGCAGGGCCCCCGGACTGCTGCCGGCCAGCACGAAGGTGACGCCCGAGGCCTGGGTGATGGCGGCGTTGTTGAAGACCAGGTTGCCGTCGATCACGTAATAGACCCCGGGGGCGAAGGTATCGGTGCTGCCGTTGCCGCCGATCGTGGTGTTGCCGCAGAAGATGTTGGTGTTGTTGGCCGGGCTGAAGGCGTAGGGGGTGGATTTCCAGGCCGTGAAGCCGGTGCCGGCGGGAAAATCGCAGCCGCTGGCGCTGGGCGGGGTGAGGGCGGCGAACGGGTCGGGCTTGGCGGCGGCGCCATCCTCGGGCTTCTCCGGAATGGTGTTGCTGCCGCTGTTCGATTCGGCGAAATCGCCGACCGCGGCCACCGTCTGCCCGTCGATCGTGCCGGAGTTGAGGTAGATCGCGTCGGTGGCCGAGGAATCGGCGAAAATCCCGCACCCCGTGGCCTTGATGACGCCCATGTTGTTGGCATCGATGGCGTCGCTGGCGGAGGCGTTCAGCGCCAGCACGCAGGCGCCGGCGGGCGCGGTGCCGATGGTGGCGGTGGCGGTCAGGGTGGGGCCGGCCAGGCCGAACATCCCCGCCAGCACGCTGCCGGCCTGGGCGGTCAGGGTGACGGTGGCGCTGGACCAGTCGGAGGCGACCGTCACGCCAATTGGGGTGGTCAGGGTGCCCAGCAGGGCCGCGTTGTCGCTGGCGCCCTCGGCCTCCGCCAGCGCCACCGATTGCAGCACCGCTTGCTGCTGGGACGCGGTTTCGGCTTGCAGGCCGGAGTTCGACAGCAGATACCCCACCCCGTTGGCGGCGGCATCGGCGGCGAGTTGCAAGCGGGCGCTCTCCACCATCCAGAGCCCGCCATCCAGCACCAGCGCTCCGGCCGCCAGCATCGCCGGCAGCATCAGCGCGGTCAGGATGGCGATGGCGCCGCGCGGATCGGCGCACAGGGAGGGACGAGGGGTCATGGCGATGCGCTCCGGGGCGCGACCCTGCCCGCGAAAGGTTAACCCTCGGTTACCCCGCGTCTCATAGACCCGTCTTTCTGCCGAAGACGGGTATCGTCTTGTTTCGCGCGCACCCGGTCAGGCCGTGGCGGCGGCGAAGGGGCAGGCGCCGCGTCCGCGCTTGCGGGCGGCGACCGCGTAGCGCCCCGGCGCGCGGTCCGGGTCGGCGGCGGGGGCGACGATGGTGCGGTGGTAATCGGCCCAGTCGGCCGCGGTGAACCCGTCCATGCCGGGCACCAGCGCCTCGGCCGCCAGGGTCGCCTCGGCATAGGCCGCGCGCGGCACCGGCTGGGCCAGCAGCAGCGGCAGGTCGGCATCGAACACCACCGGCCGGTCGGTACGGGTCAGCCGCAGATTGGTGAACAGCGGACCGAACCAGCGATCGGTCTCGACGATGCCTTCCCACTGCACGTAGCCGCCGGGATGCGGCAGGTTGGCCGGCGCGCGCAGCAGCAGGCTCCAGCCGGGCGCGGTGCGCGCCATCAGCCCGGTCCAGATCTGCACCGCGCCGGGCTCGGGCAGCGCGGTCAGGAACGGCGGGGAGCAGCCGGCGAGGTCCTCCGGCGCCGCCGCGTCGAACCGGGCGGATTGGTGCGGGAACTGCGCCGCCGGCACCAGCGGCAGGAAATCCGGCAGCCCGTCCATGAACCAGAAGATATCGGTGCCGTCCCAGATCAGCTTCAGCCCGGCCGGCGGGAACACCCACCAGCCGAAGCCGGTGGCGGCGGAAACCGCCTCGCAATAGCGATAGGCGCGGGTCGGCAGGGTGCCGGCGGCGGAGCGGTCGGCGCGCTGCGGCGGACGGGCGGCGTCGATCAGGCGGTAGAAGCGGACGATCGGGCTGGCGGGCGGCGAGGCTTGCATCGGCAACGGTCCTGGCGGGCGGGGCGGGAACCGGCGGCGCGCGGGGGCGCCGCCGGCGGGCCGGATCAGCGGCGGCGGGAGGGGATGCGCATCCCGGCGCCCAGGCGGACGCGCCCGGCATCGGCGACCGCGGCCAGGCTGATCGGCTCGGCGGCCGGGGCGGCGCGGCGCATCCCGGCACCCAGGCGGATGGTGCCGTTGTCCTTGCAGGCGTCATGGGCGGTGATCTTGTCGGTCATGGCAGCTCCTTTCGGCGTCATGGTCATGTCATCCCGGGGCGCGGCGCCGTTCGGGCAACGAAAAGGCCCGGCCGCGCGGGGCGGACCGGGCCTTCGGGGCCGGACGGCGGGCATGGTTCGCCCGTTGACGGGAGACATCTAGCGGCAGCGCGCCCCGGTGTCAAGTGTTTTTTCTTATTCAAGGCCCCATTTCCTACTGCCGTTATCGCTGCGCCGCAGCATCGAAAGCGTTGGGCAGCGAGGGGTTTTTCCGCTAAGGGCGCCGGCAAATCCGCCCTCCGAGGAGACGAGCCTCCGTGATCAACGACGTCGATGCCACCGATGCCCTGGCCGGCACCGGGGTTGTTCCGGGCCGCCAGGTCCATGCCAATCTGACCGCGCCGGCGCTGATCGCCCACAGCCTGCGGCTGCGCGAAGGGCGGCTGTCCGCCGACGGCGCCATGATGGTGGCGACCGGCATCCATACCGGCCGGTCGGTCGCCGACAAATTCGTGGTGGACGAGCCGGCCAGTCGCGATCAGGTCTGGTGGGGCAAGATCAACCAGCGCCTGCCGGGGGATCGGTTCGCCACCCTGCAAGCGCGCGTCCAGGCCTATCTCCAGGGCCAGGAATTGTTCGTCCAGGATCTTTATGCTGGCGCCGATCCGGCGCACCGGGTGCGGGTGCGGCTGGTCACCACCGGGGCCTGGCAGGCGCTGTTCGCCCGGAACGTGTTCATCCGCCCGTCCGAGGCGGAGCTGGCCGGCTTCGAGCCCGACTACGTCATCCTGCACGCGCCGCATTTCGCCGCCGACCCGGCCATCGACGGGGTGCGCAGCAGCACCGCCATCGCGCTGTCGTTCGCGCAGAAGCGGATCGTGATCGCCGGTAGCGAATATGCCGGCGAGATCAAGAAATCGATCTTCACGGTGATGAACTGGCTGGCCCCCGAGCAGGGCGTGCTGCCGATGCATTGCAGCGCCAATATCGGCAAGGCCGGCGACGTGGCACTGTTCTTCGGCCTCTCGGGCACCGGCAAGACCACGCTCTCGTCCGATCCGCACCGCGCCCTGATCGGCGATGACGAGCATGGCTGGGGCGACGGTGGGGTCTTCAATTTCGAGGGTGGCTGCTACGCCAAGGTCATCAACCTCTCGGCCGAGGCCGAACCCGAGATCTGGGCCGCCACCCATCGCTTCGGCACGGTGCTGGAGAACGTGATCGCCGACGATCACGGCCGGCTGGACCTGACCGACAAGACCCTGACCGAGAACACCCGCGCCTGCTACCCGGTGGATTATATTCCGAACGTGGTCGCCTCCGGCCGCGGCGGGCAGCCGCGCAACCTGGTGATGCTGACCGCGGATGCCTTCGGCGTGCTGCCGCCGATCGCGCGGCTGACCCCGGCGCAGGCGATGTATCATTTCCTGTCCGGCTACACCGCCCGTGTCGCCGGCACCGAGAAGGGGTTGGGCGCCGAACCGGAGGCCACCTTCAGCACCTGCTTCGGCGCCCCGTTCCTGCCGCGCCCGCCGGAAGTCTATGGCCGGATGCTGGAGGCGATGATCGAACGGCACGGCGTGACCTGCTGGCTGGTCAACACCGGCTGGACGGGGGGCAAATACGGCACCGGCACGCGCATGAGCATCCGCCACACCCGCGCCCTGCTGCGCCACGCCCTGGACGGCACCCTGGCGGCGGGATCGTTCCGCACCGATCCGTTCTTCGGCCTCGCGGTGCCGGAAACCGTGCCCGGCATCCCCGCCGAGGTGCTGGACCCGCGCCGCGCCTGGGCGGAGGAGGCGGAGTATGACCGCACCGCGCGGGCCCTGCTCGCGAGGTTCGAGGCCAATTTCGCCCAGTTCGACGCCGCGGTGGGCGCCGAGGTCCGGGCCGCCGCGCTGCGGGCGGCGGCGTAGCCACGCGCCTCGCCCGGGCCGGTGGTTGACGGCGCCGGCCCGGGCAGTCGAAGCTCGGCGCGAACCTCGGAGCTCGCTGCCGTGAACGTCATTGCCCCCGTTGCCCCCCGCGCCCGCTACTCGGCCGAGGAGTGGCAGCTGCGCTGCGACCTCGCCGCGCTCTACCGGCTGGTCGCGCATCACCGCTGGACCGATTTCATCTACACCCATCTCAGCGTGCGCCTGCCCGGGCCGGAGCATCGTTTCCTCATCAACCGCTACGGCGTCAATTTCCACGAGATGCGCGCCTCCGACCTGGTGCGCATCGACACCGAGGGCAAGGTGATCGAGGACGATGACGGCGAGGCCCGCCGGGTCAACGCCGCCGGCTTCACCATCCATTCCGCCATCCATATGGCGCGGCCGGACCTGCAATGCGTGGTCCACACCCATACCGCCGCCGGCATCGCCGTCTCCGCCCACCCCGACGGGCTGCTGCCGATCAGCCAGCACGCGCTCAAGTTCCACGGCCGGCTCGGCTATCACGGCTACGAGGGGATCGCCCTCGACCTCGCCGAGCGCGAGCGGCTGGTGCGCGACCTCGGCCCGCACAAGGCGATGGTCTTGCAGAATCACGGGCTGCTGGTCGGCGGCACCTCCATCGCCGAGGCGTTCCACATGATCTACATGCTGGAACGCGCCTGCGCCGCGCAGGTGGCGGCGCTGGCCGGGGGGCAGATTCTGCTGACCCCGCCCGAGGAGGTCTGCCGCCACACCGCCGAACAGTTCCGCCGCCAGGAGAACGACGACCACTACGCCATGGTGTGGGAGGCGGCGCTGCGGCTGATCGCCCACGACCCGATCGACTGGCGGAGCTGATGGTCCGCCGCGCCTCGGTCTGCCCGCATGACTGCCCGTCCACCTGCGCGCTGGAGGTGGAGGTCGAAGGCAACCGCATCGGCGCCGTCCGCGGCGCGGCCGGGAACGACTACACGCAAGGGGTGATCTGCGCGAAAGTGGCGCGCTACGCCGAACGCATCCACCACCCGGACCGGCTGACCCGCCCCCTGCTGCGCACCGGCCCGCGCGGGTCGGGCCAGTTCCGCGAGATCGCCTGGGACGAAGCGCTGGACCGTACCGCCGAGGCCTTCACCGCAGCGGCGGCGAAGCATGGGTCGGAAACGGTGTGGCCGTTCTACTACGCCGGCACCATGGGGCTGGTGCAGCGCGACGGGATCAACCGGCTGCGCCATGCGATGCGCTACTCGCGCCAGAAGCTGACCATCTGCACCTCGATCTGCGAGGCCGGCTGGTTCGCCGGCGTCGGCGGCTATCGCGGCCCCGACCCGCGCGAGCTGGCGAAATCCGATCTGATCGTGATCTGGGGCGGCAATCCGGTGGCCACCCAGGTCAATGTGATGACCCATGTCGCCCGCGCGCGGAAGGAACGCGGGGCGAAGCTGGTGGTGGTGGACCCGTATCGGTCCGGCACCGCCGCCGTCGCCGACCTGCATGTGATGCCCCGCCCGGGCACCGACGGGGCGCTCGCCTGCGCGCTGATGCATATCGGCTTCCGCGACGGCTGGGCCGACCGCGGCTACATGGCGACCCATGCCGACGATCCGGCCGGGCTCGAGGCGCATCTGGCGACCCGCGGCCCCGACTGGGCCGCCGCCATCACCGGGCTTTCGGTGGCCGAGATCGAGGCGTTCGCCGCCCTCTACGGGTCGCGGAAGCGCAGCTACATCCGCCTGGGCTATGGCTTCGCCCGCTCCCGCAACGGGGCCGCCAATATGCACGCGGTGACCGCGCTCGCCACCGTGGCGGGCAGCTGGCAGCACGAGGGCGGCGGCGCGCTGTGGTCCAATCGCGGCATCTACCATTGGGACAAGACGCTGATCGAGGGCCTCGATGTCCGCGACCTTTCCATCCGGGCGATGGACATGAGCCGGATCGGCGCGGTGCTGACCGGCGACCGGGCCGAGCTCGGCGACGGCCCGCCGGTCACCGCGCTGTTGATCCAGAACCAGAACCCGCTCACCGTCTGCCCCGACAGCAACAAGGTCCGCCGCGGCTTCGCGCGCGAGGACCTGTTCGTCTGCACCCACGAACAGTTCCTGACCGAGACCGCGCGCTGGTCCGACATCGTGCTGCCGGCGACGATGTTCATGGAGCATGACGATCTCTATCAGGCCGGCGGCCACACCTATATCCAGATCGGGCCGAAGCTGATCGACCCGCCCGGGGAATGCCGGTCCAACCACGCGGTGATCGCGGCGCTGGCCTCGCGGCTCGGCGCGCGCCACCCCGGCTTCGCGATGACCGAGATGGAACTCATCGATGCCACCTTGCGCGCCTCCGGCTGGCCGGATGCGGCAACCGTCCTCGCCCGGCGCTGGGTGGATGCCGCCGAGCCGCCCGCGGTCGCGCATTTCCATCACGGGTTTCCGCACCGGGACAAGCGGTTTCATTTCCGCCCGGACTGGTCGGCGCTCGGCCCGTTCGGCGCCGGGATGCCGGCGTTGCCCGATCATCACCCGATCACCGACGAACGCTCGGCGCACACACCGTTCCGGATGATGACCTCGCCGGCGCGGCAGTTCCTCAACACCAGCTTCACCGAAACCCCGGGCTCCCGCCGCCGCGAGGGCCGGCCGTCGGTGCTGATGCATCCCGCGGACGCGGCCCGGCTGGGCCTCGCCGAGGGCGCCCGCGCGCGCCTGGGCAATGCCCGCGGCGAGGTGGTGCTGCATGTGCGCCTGTTCGACGGCGTGCAGCCCGGCGTGCTGGTGGTCGAGAGCGTCTGGCCGTCCGAGTGCTACGAGGGCGGGATCGGCATCAACGCGCTGACCTCCGACGACCCCGCGCCACCGGCCGGCGGGGCGGTCTTCCACGACACCGCCGTCTGGGCCGAGGCGGCCGAGGCGCGGGAACGCCTGGCCGCGGAATGAGATCGGGAAACGCCATGACCGAACCCTATCGCGTGATCGCCTACAACTCGGCCCAGGAGTCGGAGAACAAGATCCACGACGACGCGGTGGCGCGCCGGTTCGGCTTCACCGGCGGCCTGGTACCGGGGGTGGATGTCTGGGCCTATATGGCGCATCCGGCGATGGCGCGCTGGGGGCGGGCATGGCTGGAGCGCGGCGAAGGCAGCTGCCGCTTCGCCAGGCCGGTCTATGACGGCGACGAGGCGGTGGTGACCGCCGAGGCAACCCCGGACGGGCTCGCCATCGCGGTGCGGAGCCACGGCGAGGCCTGCGCCGAGGGCAGCGCGGCGCTGCCGGCGATGCCGGCCGAGCCCGGCGCCTTCGCCGCCCCGCCGGCGCCGCCCGAGCATCGCCCGCCGGCCGACGAGACCTCGCTGGCGGTGGGCACCTTGCTGGGGATGCGCCCGCTGCCGCTGACCGAGAGCTTCCATCACGCCTATCTGCGCGACGTGCGCGAGACCGACCCGCTTTGCGCGCGCGAAGGACTGGCGCATCCGGGCATGATCCTGCGCACCGGCAACTGGGCGCTGAGCCACAACGTGGTGCAGGGGCCCTGGATGCATGTCGGCAGCCATATCCGCAACCTGTCGGCCGCGCATGTGGGCGAGACCATCACCGTCCATGCCCGGGTGACAGCCAATTACGAGCGCAAGGGGCACCGGTTCGTCGAGTTCGACGCGCTGACCCTGGCCGCGGGAACGCGGCCGGTGGCGCTGATCCACCATGTGGCGATCTACCGGCCGCGACAGGCGGGGTGAGCGGCGAAAAATAATCGCCTGCCTGCGCATCCAGCGCGGCTCCTGGGTCCGATCAGGGTCACGCGGCACAACGCCGCGCCACGGCAAGGGAGCCATGCCATGACCCGATCGATCCTGCTCGCCGCCACCATGCTCGCCGCGTTGGCGGGTCCGGCACTGGCGATGAACACCGTCACCGTCGGCGGCCAGCCGATGTACCCGACCAAGACCATTGTCGCCAACGCGCTGAACTCGGCCGATCACACCACCCTGGTGGCGGCGGTGAAGGCGGCCGGTCTGGTCGGCGTGCTGAGCGGCAAGGGGCCGTTCACGGTGTTCGCGCCCACCAACGAGGCCTTCGCCGATCTGCCCAAGGGTACCGTCGCCACCCTGATCGAGCCGAAGAACAAGGCCGAACTGACGAAGATCCTGGAATATCACGTCGTCGCCGGCGACTATACGACCACCCGTCTGCGCGCCCTGATCTACAAGCATGGCGGCATGGTCACGCTGAAGACGGTGGAGGGCCAGCCGCTGACCGTGATGATGAACGGTTCGGACAATCTGATGGTGAAGGACGCCAAGGGCGGCACCGCGGACATCACCATCGCCGATGTCACCCAGTCCAACGGCGTCATTCAGGTCATCGACCACGTCCTGTTGCCGTAGCGGCCGGCGCGGGCACCGCGCTTGATCCGGGCCCCGCTGTGATTCGTGTTTCGCGCGCCGCCGCCTGCCAACCCTGTGCGCGATACCAGCCGCCCGAACGGCCGGAAGAATCGGTCATAAGGCTGGTTGATATTACAGCGGCGCCAGCTTCCCGCGATAGATCACCGGTCCGGTCGGCACGCCCCCGGGCGCGCCGCCGGCCGGTTCCACGCTGACCAGGAGCTCGGCCCCGGTTGCAACCGGGGCGCCCGCCGGCCCGGTGCGGCCGATGGCGGGCAACGCGCCCAGCGGACGGGGGGAGGTTGCGCCCGCCTTCAGCACCCAGAGCTCCATCTCGCGTCCCGCCGGCACCGCCGTCACCGCGCCCACCGGGCGCAACACCAGCTGGCCGGCGCGTGCCACCGCGACGAAGACCGGCAAGCCGGAACGTCCGGCCAGCACCGCCATCGCGGCCGGGCCAGGGGCGGGTGCGGGCGGGCGCAGCAGCATGATCCCGGCCAACGCCGCGGCCAGCGCCAGCGCGCCCGCCGTACTGGCCTGCCAGAACCGTACCCCCAGCCCCACGCGGCGGGGCGGCGGGGCGGCTGCGGCGGCGATCTGCTCCCACACCGCCGCCGGAGGGTCGGCTGGTGCCGCCAGCGCTGCCAGCGGGGCCAGGCGGTCCTGCCAGGCGGTCACCGCGGCGGCGAAGGCGGGGTCATGCGCCAGCCGCGCCTCAGCCGCGGCGCGCGCGGCGCCGTCCAGCGTGCCCAGCACGTATTCGCCGGCCAGATCGGGCGGGTCCTGATCGTCGGTCATCGGTCCAGACATGCGCGGAGACTTTGCAGGCTGCGGCGGATCGAGGATTTCACGGTGCCGAGTGGTATTCGCAACGCCGCCGCCAGTTCGCCATGCGACAGGCCGCGCACGAACGCCATCACCACCAGCCGCCGCCGCTCCGGCTCCAGCCCTTCGAGGCAGCGATGCAGCGCCGCGCCCTCGGCGGTGCGGGTGAGCACGTCCAGCGCGTCGGGCGCGTCGTCGGCGCGGTCGGGCGGTTCGGCGACCGGTATCTCGCGCCCATGGCGGCGGATCAGGTCCAGTGCGCGATAGCGGGCCAGCGCGATCAGCCAGGCGGCGGCGCTGCCGCGGGCAGGGTCGAACCGGCCGGCCTGCCGCCAGACCTGGATGAACGCATCCTGCAACGCATCGGCGGCCAGATCGGGGCGGTTGGTGATGCGCAGGGCGACGCCATAGAGGCGCGCCGACCAGCGATCATACAGACGGCGCAGCGCGCCTCCGTCCCCGAACGCGCAGCGGCGCAGCAGGGCATCATCGTCATCGGTCAGGATATCGGCATCGGCGGCCAGATGCGGGTCCTCGGCGAGTGGGAATAGATGTGGGGCGGGAGGGAGGAAAGACCAGAGGGGGGATGTGCCTCCGGTCTTTCACCCCCCGCGCGCCAGTTCCCGCTCCACCAGCTCCGCGAACAGCGCCGCGCCGTAGGGGATCGCTTCGTCGTTGAAATCGTATTTCGCGTTGTGCAGCGGCGCGCTGTCGCCGTTGCCGACATTGAGGTAGGCGCCGGGCACCTGCTCCATCATGAAGCTGAAATCCTCTGATCCCATCCCCGGCTGGCGGTTACGCTCCAGCGCGGCCTCGCCGACCAGCGCGGCGGCGGCGTCGCCGAAGCGGCGCGCGGCCTCGGCGTCGTTCACCAGGGGGGCGAAGATCACCCGGAAATCGGTGGTCGCGCTGGCGCCGAAGGCGGCGGCGACATTGGCGGCGATGCGGGCGATGCCGTCGCCGAGCATGGTCAGCGTCTCGCGCGCCATCGCGCGGGCCGTGCCGGCGAGCTTCGCGCTGCCCGGGATCACGTTGTAGGCGGCACCACCCTCGATCTTCGTCACCGACAGCACCGCCGCCTTCCACGGCGAGAGGTTGCGTGAAATCAACGATTGCAGCGCCGTGCCGATATGGCAGGCGACCAGCACCGGATCGACGCTCTCCTCCGGCCGCGCGCCATGCGCGCCCTTGCCGGTGATCTCGACATCGAAGAACGCGCCGCCGGCCGAGGACGCGCCGGCGCTGATCTGGTAGCGCCCGACCGGAAGCCCCGGGCGATTATGCACGCCGTAGATGCGATCGCAGGGGAAGCGCTCGAACAATTTGTCCTCCAGCATCGCCAGCGCGCCGCCAGCCCCCTCCTCGCCGGGCTGGAAGATGAAATTGACGGTGCCGTTGAAGGCGCGGGTCTCGGCCAGGTAGCGGGCGGCGCCGAGCAGCATGGTGGTGTGCCCGTCATGGCCGCAGGCATGCATCACCCCCGGATTTTCGCTGCTATAGGCGGCGCCGGAGGCCTCGGCGATCGGCAGCGCGTCCATATCGGCGCGCAGCCCGATGGCGCCCGGCCCGTTGCCGCCGCGCAGCACCCCCACCACCCCGGTGCGGCCGACGCCGCGATGCACCTCGATGCCCCAGGATTCCAGCAGGCGGGCCACCGTCTCGGCGGTGCGGTGCTCGGCCATGCCGAGTTCCGGGTGCGCGTGCAGATCATGGCGGATGGCGGCGAGGTCGCCGTGGAAGGCGCGGATGGCATCGACGGTGGACATGCGGGGGCTCCGGGCGGGAGGGCCGAGTGTGCCGTGCCGCGATGGGCTTTGTCACCCCATGGGTGCAGGGGGCTGGCGCGCCGGTTACCCGCCGGTATAGTCGCCCGGTTCCTGAAGCACCGGGGGAGAGAGACCCAATGAGTTTGAACGGGGCGGCGTATATCGCCGGCGCCTATGAGCACCCGACCCGCAAGGCCACCGACAAATCGGTGGCCCTGCTGCACGCCGAATGCGCGATCGGCGCGCTGGCGGATGCCGGCCTCAGCAAATCCGACGTGGACGGCTATTTCTGCGCCGGCGACGCCCCCGGGATGGGGCCGATCTCGATGGTGGACTACCTGAATCTCAAGGTCCGCCACATGGACGCGACCGATATCGGCGGCTCGTCCTATCTGCTGCATGTCGCGCACGCCGCCGAGGCGATCGCCGCCGGCCGCTGCAACGTGGCGCTGATCACGCTGGCCGGCCGCCCGCGCAGCGAGGGCATGGCGACCGGCACCACCCCGCGCGCCGGCAACGTCGCCCAGCCGGACGTGCAGTTCGAATATCCGTATGGGCCGACGGTGGTGAACGTCTATGCGATGGTCGCGCAGCGGCACATGCACGAATACGGCACCACTTCGGAACAGCTGGCCTGGATCAAGGTCGCGGCATCGCACCACGCCCAGCACAACCCGCACGCCATGCTGCGCGACGTGGTGACGGTGGAGGATGTGGTGAAATCGCCGATCGTGGCGAGCCCGCTGCACCGGCTGGATTGCTGCGTCATCAGCGACGGCGGCGGGGCGCTGGTGGTGGTGCGCCCGGAGATCGCGGCCAGCCTGAAACGTCCGAAGGTGAAGATCATCGGCATGGGCGAGGCGCCGAAGGGCCAGCTCGGCGGCGCGGTCGATCTGACCTATTCCGGCGCGCGATTCTCCGGCGCGGCGGCCTTCGAGATGGCGAAGGTCAAGCCCGGCGACATCAAATACGCCTCGATCTACGACAGCTTCACCATCACCGTGCTGGTGCAGATCGAGGATCTGGGCTTCTGCGAGAAGGGCAAGGGCGGCGCCTTCGTCGCCGACGGCAACCTGATCTCGGGCGTCGGCAAGCTGCCGTTCAACACCGACGGCGGCGGGCTGTGCAACAACCACCCGGCCAACCGCGGCGGCATCACCAAGGTGATCGAGGCGGTGCGCCAGCTGCGCGGCGAGGCGCATCCGAAGGTGCAGGTCGCCAATTGCGATCTGGCGGTGGCGCACGGCACCGGCGGCCTGCTGGGCACGCGGCACGGTTCGGCAACCCTCATCATGGAGCGGGAGTGATCGCCATGGCCTATCAGCAGCGCAAGATCCCGTTCGCGGGCGCGATCGATTCCAACCCCGAGACCAAGCCCTTCTTCGAGGGCTGCGCCGCCGGGGTGCTGAAGCTCCCCCACTGCAACACATGCGGCAAGGCGCATTGGTATCCGCGCGGCGTCTGCCCGCATTGCATGAGCCAGGATCTGGCGTGGAAGGATGCTTCCGGCAAGGGCACGGTCTATTCGTTCAGCGTGATGAAGCGGGCGGAGGTGCCTTACTGCATCGCCTATGTCGCGTTGGCCGAGGGGACGACGATGTTGACCAACATCGTCGATTGCGATCTGGACACGGTGCGGATCGGCCAATCGGTGGCACTCCGATTCGTTCCGACCGAGGGCGGGCCGCCGATGCCGATGTTCACCCAAGCCTGATCCCCTGCTTCCCCCCCGGCCAGCGGGCCGGCCGGGGGGAACGCCCTGACGGCCCGCGAAGGAAGAACGCCATGAGTCTCACCCGACGCAGCCTGCTCGGCACCGCCGCGCTCGCGCTTCCCGCCACCCTGGCCGCACCCGGGGCTCGCGCCGCCGCGCGGCCGAAGATCAAGCTCGGCGTGCTGGTCGATATGTCCGGCCCCTACAGCGCCGATACCGGCCAGGTGTCGGTCGATTGCGTGCGCCAGGCGGCGCAGGATTTCGGCGATCACGGCTTCGACATCGAAGTGATCGGCGGCGACCACCAGAACAAGCCCGATGTCGGCGCCGCGATCGCCCGGCAGTGGTATGACCAGCAGGGCGTGGACGCCATCATCGATGTTCCCGACTCCGCGGTCGGGCTCGCGGTCAGTACCATCACGCGAGAGAAGAACAAGGTCTTCCTGGACTCGGGGTCGGGAGTGTCGCTGCTGTTCGGGAAGGATTGCTCGCCGAACACCATCGACTGGACCTATGACACCTGGATGCTGGCCCATTCCACCGGCGGGGAGATGGTGAAGCAGGGCGGTGATACCTGGTTTTTCATCACCGCCGACTACATCTTTGGCCATATCCTCGAGGGCGATACCACCGCCCTCATCAAGGCGGCCGGCGGCAAGGTGATGGGGGCGGCGCGCTATCCGTTCCCGGCGACCTCGGATTTCTCCAGCTTCCTGATCCAGGCGGCATCGTCCGGTGCCAAGGTGCTGGGGCTGGCCAACGCGGGGGCGGACACGCAGAACTGCATCAAGCAGGCGCATGAGTTCGGCATCGGCAAGAAGATGCGGGTGGCGGCACTGCTGATCGAATCGAACGACATCCGCGCACTGGGGCTGGAGACCGCGCAGGGCACGTATTATACCGAATCCTACTACTGGAACGCCAACCCCGGCACCCGGGCGTGGAACGCGCGGGTCAGCCCGAAGCTGCCCGGGCATGTCTATCCGAACATGGGTCAGGCCGGCGACTATGGCGTCAGCTTGCACTACCTGAAGGCGGTGGCGGCGATGGGGGTCAAGGCCGCCAAGGCCAGCGGGCGGGCCGCGGTGGCGCGGATGAAGGCGATGCCGACCGACGACCCCTGCTTCGGCAAGGGCAGCATCCGCGAGGACGGGCGAGCCCTCCACCCCGTCTATCTGTTGCAAGCGAAAGCGCCTGCCGAAAGCCATGGCAGCTGGGATGTGGCGAACATCGTCCATATCACCCCGGCCGATCAGGCCTGGCGGCCGATGAACGAAGGCGGCTGCTCGCTGGTCAAGTCCTGACCCCGCGCGCCCCGGGGTGCCGCCATCCGGTGGCGCCCCGGGCCTCGCGCTGCTAGGCTCGCGCCCATGAGCATCACCGCGACGCCCGTTCCGATCCTGTCGGACAATTATGCCTGGCTGCTGCGCGACGGCAGCGGCGCCACCGCCATCGTCGATCCGGCCGACGCCCCCCCGATCATCGCCGCCATCGAGGCGGCGGGCGGGCGGCTCGATCTGATCCTGCTCACCCATCACCACGCCGATCACGTGGCCGGCACCGATGCGGTGCGTGCCCGTTTCGGCGCCCCGGTGGTGGGCGCGGCGGCGGATGCGCATCGGCTGCCGCGGCTCGACCGCGCGGTGGCGGAGGGTGATACCGTTGCGCTGGGCGCGGCATCGGCCCGCGTGATCGAGACGCCCGGTCATACGCGGGGCCAGATCAATTTCTTCTTCGCCGACGGCGGCGTGCTGCTCTCGGGCGATACGCTGTTCTCGCTGGGCTGCGGGCGGTTGATCGAGGGCACGGCGGCGGAAATGTTCGCCTCGCTGGCCAAGCTGAAGGCGCTGCCGGGCGATACGCTGGTCTGCTGCGGGCACGAATACACGCAAAGCAACGCCCGCTTCGCGCTGAGCGTGGACGCCGCCAACCCGGCGTTGCAGGCACGGGTGGCCGAGGCCGAGGCACAGCGCGCCGCCGGCCGGCCCACGGTGCCTTCCACCCTGGCCAGCGAATGCGCCGCCAACCCGTTCCTGCGCGCGCCCGATGTGGCCGGCTTCGCCGCCCTGCGCGCGGCCAAGGACAAGTTCTGACCGATCATTCCGGGAGCATCGCCAGGTGAAACTGTTCTATTCCGCCGCCAGCCCGTTCGTGCGCAAGGTGATGGCCTGCGCCATCCTGCGCGGGCTCGATGGCCAGATCGAGACCGTCACCACCAACCCGCACGCCTCGCCGGCCGAGCTGCTGGCGGCCAACCCGCTGTCGAAGGTGCCGTGCCTGATCGGCGCCGACGGGGTGGCCTATTTCGACAGTCCGGTGATCTGCGAATATCTCGACACGCTGGGCAGCGCGCCGCCGATGTTCCCGCCGGCCGGTCCGGCGCGGCTGCGGGCGCTGCGCTTGCAGGCGATGGGCGACGGGATCCTGGACGCCGCGGTGGCCCGCCGCGGCGAGCAGGGCCGGCCGCGGGAGGATGCGCGCGACGCGGCGATGGCGCGCATGGCGGCGGCGGTGACGCGGACGCTGGCGATGCTGGAGGCGGACCCGCCCGGGGAGGCGATGAATATCGGCTCCATCACCATCGCCTGCGCGCTGGGGTATCTGGATTTCCGCTTTGGCCCCGAACCCTGGCGGGGGGCGCATCCGCGGCTGGCGGCGTGGTTCGCGCGGGTTTCGGAACAGCCGGCGATCGCGCGGACGGTGCCGCGGGGTTAGGTGGACGCCGCTTTCGCGATTTGCAGCAGCGTGTCCAGGAACGCCCGCAGCTCGGGGCAGGCTGCGGCGGCGACTTCGATGTTCTGATCGCGCAGAATCGCCGCTCCGTCGCGGGTCTTGCTGTAGCGACGTTTGGTCGTGCCGGCCCCAAATACCGCATTCAGCAGCCGCGCGGGTGGCTGGTCGTGGTTCACTGTCTCCGGTGAGCCGGGTGGAGCGCCGCGGGTGCTGCCGGCGACTTTCTGGATCCGCGGCCAGTACGGAAGCAGCCATGCCTCCACCTCGAACTGCGCGGCGTGCGGGTGGAACCGTGGTTCCTCGCCCACCCAGGCGCGCAGCTGCCGCTTCGCATCGGCGGCATTCGTGAAGTCCGGCGGCGTCGTTCCGGTATAGACATCGGTCAGCGCCACCACGGCGTTGTGGTCGCGCAGCAGGTTCCGCACCAGGCGGCACAACGCCGGCCCTTTCGGCAGCCGTCCATCCTGGGGAACGAAATCCAGTCGCGGCATCTGCCCGGCCAGCGTTGTCTGCAGGAAGCGGCGGATCGCCGGCTTGAACATCGTTTCGGTTGCGCCCTCCACGATGATGGCGATGCGCGCCGCCATCAGCTGCGCCCGCCGACCCTGCCCATGGCCC
>JAKBCO010000173.1 GCA_021807785.1 Pseudomonadota bacterium | reverse complement strand
GGCGATCACGCTGCTGGGCGTGGGCCTGGTCGGCCTCGCCCTTGCGCGTGGCCGCCGCGTCCGGCCGGGCCGGGAGCGCCGCGGGAGCTTGTGAACGGAAGCGCGCCCCGGCCGTCCGCGGCAGCGAGCGCGGCCGACGAGACGCGCGGGAAACCCCGGGGGTGGCCGCAGGCTTCGGCCACCCCCGGATCGCGCCCCGTGGATCAGCGCGCCGGTGCGGGGGCGGTGGCGCGATAGACCGCCGGGATCAGCCGCGGCCCCAGCGCCGCAGACGCCGCCGGCCGCACCCCAGGCGCCGCCGGCCGGGCGGCCGGGGCCACCGGCTGCGCCGCCGGCGTCATCCCAGGCCCCAGCAGCCGGATCTGCCCGCAGGCATTGCCCGTCCGCACCACATGCACGATCGGCGTGCCGTTCGGCCCGATGCGGTAGCTGACGCTCTCCGCGCAGCTCCGCACGCCGTTCGTCGCGGTGCTCACGCTCAGCAGTCCCGGCCCGCCGAGGGGGGCGAGGACGCCCGGCCCGAACGACGCACGCCACAACCCGCCGGGACCGAACGGGCCGAGCGGGGCGGCGAACAGCGCGTTCACCTGGCGCGTCATCCGCAGCATCATCCGCTGCATGTCGGCGATCATGCGCAGGCTTGGCATGCGCAGGCTTGGCATGCGCAGGCCCGGCATGCGCCGGCCCGGCAGCCGCGTCGCGGCGTCGGCCGGCAGCGCCGTCACCCGCACCGGATCGGACCCCGACAGCAGGATCACGCTGCCCGGGGCCGCGGCCAGCACCACTCGGCTGCCGGGCGCCACGGTGACCATTCGCGCCGGGGCGGCGGGCGGCGGGCAAGGGGCGGCCAGCGCCGGGGCGGCGATGCCGACCGCGAGCAGGGATGCGACACCGGTGCTGCGCAACCGGCGCAATGGGGAGGACATGGTTCGATCTCCCTTGTCGGACAAATGGACGGCGCGAATCTGCAAGCGCCCGGCTTGCCCGACTGCCACCGGAAGATGAAGCTTCCGTCAGGCTATCGGTCGCGCCCGCCATCGGTCACCCGCTGGCGCGACCGGTGCAGATGATACCGCATCGCCAGGTCCGCCGCCTCCGGGTCCGACCGCGCGATCGCCTCGGCGATGGCGGCGTGCTCGTCCAGCACCCGTCGCGCCCGCTCGGCCGACCCGGCGCGGGTGATGCTGAGCGCCACCCCCATCGCCTGACGGATGGTCTCGCCCAGCCGCCCGAGGATCTCGGCGAACAGCGCGTTGCCGCTGGCCGCCGCCACCGCCAGGTGGAAGGCGAAATCCGCCACCGCCGGGGCCGCGCCATCCTCCATCCGCGCCTCCAGCGCCCGCAGCGCCGCCTGGATGCGCGCCAGATCCGCCCCGCCGCGCCGCCGTGCCGCCAGCGCCGCCGCCTGGCCCTCCAGGCCGATGCGCACTTCCAGCGCCCGCAGCAACTCGGCCACGCCCGCCCCCGCCGCGGTCAGCCCCGGCGGCGGGCGGTGCAGCACCACCGTGCCGGACCCCTGGCGCGTGCTCACCAGCCCATCGGCGTGCAGCCGCATCAGCGCCTCCCGCACGGTCGGGCGGGAGACGCCGAACTCCCGGCACAGCGCCTGCTCGGAGGGCAGGCGCGCGCCCTCGGCCCAGGTGCCGGCGACGATGCCTTGCAGCACCTGCCCGTAGAGCTGGTCGGCCAAGCGTTCCCGGCGCGGCGGCGGGGTGATCGGCATGGCGGATATATGCCAGACAACTTGACAGCTTGCCAGACCGGATGCTTCCTCCCCCGGCAATCGCCCGGGACCGCACCATGACCGACCTTCGCGCCGCCCTGACCGGCATCTCCGGCATCCTGGTCACCCCGTTCGATGCCGAGGACCGGCTGGCCCCGTCCCGGCTGCGCCCGATCGTCGATCGCGCCATCGGCGCCGGCGTCCACATCCTGGTCGCCAACGGCAACACCGGGGAGTTCTACGGACTGACCACCGCCGAGGCCGAGCGGATGGTGGCCGAGGCCGCCGCCCTGGTGGCCGGGCGGGTGCCGCTGCTGGCCGGGGTCGGGCGGGCGGCGGGGGATGCGGTGGCGCTGGCCCGCGCCTCCCGCGCCGCCGGCGCCGCGGCGCTGATGGTCCACCAGCCGCCCGACCCGTTCGTCGCCCCGCGCGGGGTGGTGTCCTATGTCGAGCGGATCGCCGAGGCCGGGCAGGGGCTGCCGATCGTGCTGTATCTGCGCAACGACGGCATCGGCATCGAGGCGATCGCCCGGCTCTGCGCCATCCCCGGCGTGGTGGGGGTGAAATGGGCGGCGCCGACGCCGTTGCGGCTGGCCCAGGCGATGCGCGCGGCCGATCCCGCCATTGTCTGGGTGGGCGGGCTCGCCGAACCCTGGGCGCCGCCCTTCTACGCGGTGGGCGCGCGCGGCTTCACCTCCGGCCTCATCAACGTCCGTCCGGCCCATTCGGTAGCCATCCACGCAGCGCTGGAACGCGGCGACTACGCGGCGGCGAACCGGCTGATCGCGGCGATGGAGGGGTTCGAGGCCCTGCGGGCCGAGGAGGGCAACGGCACCAATGTCTCGGTGGTGAAAGCCGCGCTGGCGCTGATGGGCGAGGGCTGCGGGGCGGCGCGCCCGCCCGGCGCCTGGCCGCTCACGCCGGCGCAGGACGCAAGGCTGGGCGCGCTGCTCGCCGGCTGGGGGATGATCCCGGCCGCCGCCGCCTGATCGTTCCCGGAAGGATGCACGCCATGACCCGCAAATCCCCCGCCGACCTCCGCTCCGCCCGCTGGTTCGGCCCCGCCGATCTGCGCAGCTTCGGCCATCGCTCCCGCGCCATGCAGATGGGCTACGCGCCCGAGGAATGGACCGGCCGGCCGGTGATCGCGATCGTCAACACCTTCTCCGACCTGCAACCCTGCCACATGCATTTCAAGCAGCGGGTCGATGACGTGAAGCGCGGCATCCTGATGGAAGGCGGGTTTCCGGTGGAGCTGCCGGCGCTGTCGGTGTCGGAAAGCTACGTCAAGCCGACGACGATGATGTATCGCAACATGCTGGCGATGGAGACCGAGGAGCTGCTGCGCTCCCATCCCGTGGACGGCGCGGTGCTGCTGGGCGGCTGCGACAAGACCACGCCGGGCCTGCTGCTGGGTGCCACCAGCATGAACATCCCGACGATCTTCGTGCCCGCCGGGCCGATGCTGCGCGGCAATTTCCAGGGCAAGTTCCTGGGCTCCGGCTCGGACAGCTGGAAATACTGGGACGAATTGCGCGCGGGCAAGATCACGCCGGCCGACTGGGCCGGGGTGGAGGCGGGCATCGCGCGCAGCTACGGCACCTGCATGACCATGGGCACGGCGAGCACCATGACCGCGATCGCCGAGGCGGTGGGGATGGTGCTGCCGGGCGGATCCTCCATTCCCGCTGCCGATTCCGGCCATATCCGGCTCTGCTCCGAATCCGGGCGGCGGATCGTGGAAATGGTGTGGGAGGATCTGACCCCCGCGCGCATCCAGACGCCGGCTTCGTTCCGCAACGCGATCGCGGTGGCGATGGCGATGGGCTGTTCCACCAACGCGATCATCCATCTGATCGCGATGGCGCGGCGCGCCGGGGCGGCGATCGGGCTCGACGATTTCGAGCGCGCCTCCCGCCGCGTGCCGGTGATCGGCAATGTGCGGCCGAGCGGGTCCACCTATCTGATGGAGGATTTCTACTACGCCGGCGGCATCCGCGGGCTGATGGCGCGGATCGCGCCGCATCTCGATCTTTCGTGCCTGACCGTCACCGGCCGCACCCTGGGCGAGAACATCGACGGCGCGCGCGTGTTCAACGACGACGTGATCCGCCCGCTCGACAACCCGATCTATGGCGAGGGCTCGCTCGCGGTGCTGAAGGGCAACCTGGCCCCCGACGGGGCCGTCATCAAGCCGGCGGCGATGGACCAGCGCTTCCTGAAACATGCCGGTCCCGCGCTGGTGTTCGACGACTATCCCGCGATGAAGAAGGCGGTCGAGGACGAGACCCTGGACATCACCGCCGATCACGTGCTGGTGCTGCGCAACGCCGGGCCGCAGGGCGGGCCGGGGATGCCGGAATGGGGCATGTTGCCGATGCCGAAGAAGCTGCTGAAGGAAGGCCACCGCGACATGCTGCGGCTTTCCGATGCGCGCATGTCCGGCACCTCCTACGGCGCCTGCGTGCTGCATGTGGCGCCCGAATCCTGGATCGGCGGGCCGCTGGCGCTGTTGCGCACCGGCGATATCGTGGCGATCGATGTCGATGCGCGACGGATCGACATGCGGGTGGAGGCGGCCGAACTCGCCCGCCGCCGGAGCGCCTGGACCCCGCCCACGCCGCGCTACGAGCGGGGCTACGGGTGGATGTTCTCGAAGCACATCGAGCAGGCCAACGAGGGCTGCGATTTCGACTTCCTGCGCCGCGAGTTCGGCGCCCCGGTGCCCGAGCCGGCGATTTATTGAACGGAGCAAATGATGCCCCTCTCCCCCGCCACCCGCGAAGCCCTGCGCGGCGTCAGCACCGCGACGCTCGCCACCGCCCTGTTCAAGCGCGGCTTCCACCGCCAGATGATCCAGGACGTCCGCCCGCTGTCGCCCCCGAAGCGCAGCATGGTGGGCGAGGCGGTGACGCTGCGCTACATGCCCGCGCGCGAGGACCTCAACCGGCTCGACGTGTTCCGCGACCCGAGCCACCCGCAGCGCCACGCCATCGAGCATTGCCCCGCCGGCGCGGTGTTCGTGATCGACAGCCGCCGCGACGCCCGCGCCGCCTCGGCGGGCGGCATCCTGGTCTCTCGCCTGCGCGCGCGCGGCGCCGAGGGGGTGGTCACCGACGGTGGCTTCCGCGATGCCGCCGAGATCGCGGCACTGGATTTCCCCGCCTATCACCAGCGCCCCTCGGCGCCGACCAACCTCACCCTGCACCACGCCATCGAGGCCAATGTGCCGATCGGCTGCGGCGAGGCGCCGGTGTTTCCGGGCGACGTGATGGTGGGCGACGCCGACGGGGTGATCGTGGTGCCGGCGCATCTGGCCGACGAGCTCGCCGCCGAGGCGGTGGAGATGACCGCCTACGAGGATTTCGTGCTCGAGCGCGTGCAGGCCGGGGCCAGCATCGTCGGGCTGTATCCGGCGACCGATCCGGCCAGTCTGACCGCGTTCGCCACCTGGCGGGCGAAGCACGGACGGTGACGGTCGAGAATGGCCGCGGTCGCGCTCCGACCGCCGGGCTGGCCGGTGCCGTATCGGGATTTCAGCGACCCGCCGTCCGCCGCCGCCCGACGGCCAGGAACAGGAATATCAGCGCGTAGATCACGACGTTGCCCAGCACGTCCCCGCGGATCCCGGTGCCGCCCGGTCCGTAGGGGCCGCCAAACCCCTCGGCCGTGGTCCAGACCGCGAGCGAGTAGAGGAACCCGAGCGGGATCGCGAGCGAGACCAGCACGCCGGACAGCAGGCTGAACGCCAGCGCGGTTTCCGCCACCGCGACCGTGACCGCGACCGGCGTCGGCCCGACCGCCCGCACCACGGCGATGGTCCAGCCGATATAGGTGGCGACCCAGCCCGGCTGGCCAGGGATCGCCGATGTCAGCTGATCGACGAAATGGCCGAGGAAATAGGGAGACCATTTCAGAACAGCATCGAAAACCCAAAGCAGCGCGAATCCCAGCGCGCCGGCCCGCCAGGCCCAGCTGCGCGGGCGGGCTTGCGCCGAGCCGGCAGGCGCGACCACCGGGGCCACCGCCAGCACGAACAGGAAGGCGATCGCGTAGGCGGGGAACACTCCGGGATCGGTCTGTCCCTTCGTATAGGGGAAGCCGAGCGCGCCGAGCGTCACCCAGCAGAACAGGCTGTAGGCGAGGCCACCCCAGCCGGCGACATCGAGGCCGCGGCGGAAGATCATCGCGAGCCCCAGCGCCAGCGCGATCATCACCATGGCGATCGCCATGATTTGCGGGCCGATCGCTTCCGCCACGTGGACGACCCACAGCGAACCGGGGCGAAGCCAGGCCGGCGCGTGTCTGGCCGCACCGTCCAGCACGCCGAGCAGCGGTGCGGGATGCGCGGGTCCGGCACGCAACACCCAGGCCGAGAGCTGGAACCACGCATTGGCCAGCCAGAAGGCGCCGAACACGCCCACCAGCAGGCGATAGAGCGCCACCACGCCGGGGGAGGCGGAAGGGGCCGCTCCGCGGCCGTAGAGCGGGCTTAGCGATGACGTGTTTGCACTGTCGGATTCATCCGAAAACGTTATCGAATCCGATGACGAACGTGCCCCGTCGCGTGACAGTTTCGCCGCAGGTTGGTGTTCGTCGGGTAACAGAACAGTCATGCGCGAACTCCATCTTCGTTGATCGTAAGCCGACGCCACGTCTCCGGGCGCCGCATATCATGTGCGGGTATCCGGGAAACCATGCCGCGAAAAACACATGCGCGTGAACCACCGTGTACGGGCTATCACGCGTCCTGCATCGATTCAAGGGAAGGAAGATTGCAGCCGGGTTATCGGATTTCAACGCGGGCGCGCAACGGACTCAGGATCCGTCGGGTGCATCCGCGGCAGCGGCCGCGCCTCGGCGCCACGCCAGCACTTCGGGATTCACCACATTGATCGGCGCACCGGCGGCATAGGCGACAATCTGGTCGAAGATGTCCGAGAACTGGTGCTCGTACTCCTCCCGCGTCACATAGCCGATATGCGGCGTGCAGAGGCAATTCGGCAGCGCGAACAGCGGATGATCCGCCACCGGCTCGTGCTCGTACACGTCCACCGCCGCGAACCCGGGCCGGCCGGCCCGCAGCGCCGCCTCCAGCGCGCCCGGTTCCACCAGCCCGGCGCGACTGGTGTTGACCAGCATCGCCGTGGGTTGCATTCGCGCCAGCAGCCCCGCCGTCACGATCCCGCGCGTCGCCGGTACCAGGCGCATATGCAACGTCACCACATCGGCGCGCGCATACAGATCCTCC
>JAKBCO010000172.1:4899-6985 GCA_021807785.1 Pseudomonadota bacterium | reverse complement strand
GCCGCGGGGAAGGGCGGCTTCATCCGCGGCATCCCCTTCTTGCCTTCCAGGCTTTCCAGCAGCGCGGTTTCTTCCCCGCAGATATACGCCCCGGCACCACGATGCAGGAAGACATCGCAATCATAGCCCGACCCGCAGGCATTCTTGCCGATCAGCCCGGCCGCGTAGGCCTCGGCGATCGCCGCGTCCAGCACCTTCGCCTCGTTGGCGAACTCGCCGCGGATGTAGATATAGGCCGCGCTCGCGCCCATGGCGAAGCAGGCGATCAGGCAGCCCTCGATCAGCTTGTGCGGGTCGTGGCGGATGATGTCGCGGTCCTTGCAGGTGCCGGGCTCGCTCTCGTCGGCGTTCACCGCCAGATAGCCCGGCCGCCCGTCCGACTGTTTCGGCATGAACGACCATTTGAGGCCGGTGGGGAAGCCCGCGCCACCGCGACCGCGCAGGCCCGAGGCCTTCATCTCCTCGACGATCGCCTCCCGTCCGCGCGCCAGGATGTCCTTGGTGCCGTCCCAATCCCCGCGCTGCCGCGCCGCCGCCAGCCGCCAGTCGTGCAGGCCATAGAGATTGGTGAAGATCCGGTCCCGATCAGCCAGCATCGGCCTGCTCCCCCGGCGCAAAGGCAAGCGTGGTCAAGGTCATCGGCCCGCCTTCGGGCGCCGAGGTCTGCCGCCCGGCCATCGAGCCCGCCGGCGGCGGCGTGCCATCACGCAGCGCCGCCAGCAGCTTGCGGGTGCGATCGGCGTCCATGTCCTCGTAGAAATCGTCGTTCACCTGCAGGATCGGCGCGTTGACGCAGGCACCGACGCATTCCACCTCGGTCATGGTGAACATCCCGTCGGCGCTGGTCTCGCCCCAGCCCTCGATGCCGGTCGCCTCCCGGCACGCGGCCACCACCGCGTCCGACCCGCGCAGCCAGCACGGGGTGGTGGTGCAGAGTTGCAGATGCCACTTCCCGATCGGGCGCAGGTTGAACATCAGATAGAAGGTGGCGACCTCGAAGACGCGGATCGGCGGCATGGCGAGCCGGGCGGCCACCGCCTCCATCCCTGCCCGCGGCACCCAGGCGCTGCCGGTGGTCCGCTTCATCTGCGTCTGCACCACATAGAGCAGCGGGATCACCGCGCTCGCCTGCCGTCCGGGCGGATACTTGGCCAGATGCACGGCGATCTCGTCCTCGCTCTCGGCGTCGAACGCGAACCGGGCCGGCTGGTAGGGCTCCTGGCCCGGGGGAAACTCGCCAGGGGAAACTTCTGCAGCGTCGGTCATGCGCCTACCTGTCGATCTCGCCGAAGACGATGTCCACCGAACCGATGATCGCCACCGCATCGGCCAGCATGTGCCGCTTCGCCAGGTGTTCCATCGCCTGGAGGAACGCGAAGCCGGTCGGGCGGATCTTGCAGCGATATGGCTTGTTGGTTCCGTCGGCCACCAGATAGACGCCGAACTCGCCCTTCGGGCTTTCGGTCGCGGTGTAGGTGGCTCCCGCCGGGACGTGGAAGCCCTCGGTGTAGAGCTTGAAGTGGTGGATCAGCGCTTCCATCGACCGCTTCATCTCGCCCCGCGGCGGCGGCGAGATCTTGTTGTCGTGCAGCTTGACCGGACCTTCCGGCATCTTCGCCAGGCACTGGCGGATGATCTTCACGCTCTCGCGCATTTCCATCAGCCGCACCAGATAGCGGTCGTAGCAATCGCCATTGCGCCCGACCGGCACCTGGAACTCCACCTCGGCATATTTGTCGTAGGGTTGCGCCCGGCGCAAATCCCACGGGATGCCGGAGGCGCGCAGCGGCGGCCCGCTCCAGCCCCAGGCCAACGCGTCCTCCGGCGTCATCACGCCGATATCCACCGTGCGCTGCTTCCAGATCCGGTTGGCGGTCAGCAACCCTTCCAGTTCGTCGATGAATTTCGGGAAGGTTTCGGCCCAGCCGCCGATCCGGTCCGCGAGTCCCGCCGGCAGGTCGCGGTTCACCCCGCCGGGGCGGAAGTAGTTCGCATGAAGCCGCGCGCCGGAGGCGGCCTCGTGGAACTCCATCAGCTTCTCGCGTTCCTCGAAGCCCCACAGCGGCGGCGTGATCGCGCCCACGTC
>JAKBCO010000172.1:0-4799 GCA_021807785.1 Pseudomonadota bacterium | reverse complement strand
CGATCACCCGCAGCCGGAGGTTATGGGCGACCGACAGCAGGTTGTAGACCACGTCGAACCGTTCCGCCCGGTCCGGCCAATCGACGCCGCAGATATCCATCACCTGCGCCATCGCGAAGCGCGGATCGTCGCGCAGCGTGCCCATCGCCGCCAGCAGCGACTCGCGGTCGGCATCGACCACGTATTCCCCGCCCTCCTGCCGCGGCCGCGATAGCCCCGGCACCTCGGACAGCGCCGCGAGCAGCGGGTCCGGCGCGTCCTCAGCCACGAAGGATGGTTCCCGTGCGGCGGATCTTCTTCTGCAGCTGCATGATCCCGTACACCAGCGCCTCCGCGGTCGGCGGGCAGCCCGGCACATAGATATCGACCGGCACGATCCGGTCGCAGCCGCGCACCACCGAGTATGAGAAATGATAGTACCCGCCGCCATTGGCGCAGGAGCCCATGGAGATCACCCAGCGCGGCTCGGGCATCTGGTCATAGACCTTGCGCAGCGCCGGGGCCATCTTGTTGGTCAGCGTGCCGGCGACGATCATCACGTCCGACTGGCGCGGGCTGGCGCGCGGAATGATGCCGAACCGGTCGAGATCATAGCGCGGCATGTAGGCGTGGATCATCTCGACGGCGCAGCAGGCCAGGCCGAAGGTCATCGGCCACAGGCTGCCGGTGCGGGCCCAGTTCACCACCTTGTCGATATTGGCGACGATGAAGCCGCGATCGGCGATCTCGCCGGTGATGCCCTTGACCACCGCGTCCTGCTCGGGGCCCGGGGGCAGGGGGTCGCGGTTCCAGGCGATGGCGGTCTGGCTCATGCGCTCACTCCCATTCCAGCGCGCCCTTGCACCATTCGTAGATGAACCCCGCCGTGAGCACGCCGAGGAAGCCCATCATCGAGAGGAAGCCGAACAGCCGCGTGGCGCCGAGGGTGATCGCCCAGGGGAACAGGAACGCCACTTCCAGATCGAAGATGATGAACAGGATCGCCACCAAGTAGTAGCGTACGTCGAAGCGGCGGCGGGCGTCGTCGAACGCCTCGAAACCGCATTCATAGGCGGAGAGCTTCTCCGCATAGGGTTTCTGGCGGGCGGCGAGCAGCGATCCGCCGACCATCGCGACCGCGATCACCGCGGCGATCACCAGGAACACCAGCACCGGCAGGTAGGCGGGCAGGACGTATGGCATGAGAGACCCCTTCCTGACGGCCGAGCTTACCCCGGACCGTTGTGCACCGCCACATCCCGCGCGGGCGGGTGGGTGAGGGCGCGCGGACAAGGGACCGCTGGCGCGAGTGACGGGGCTCGAACCCGCGACCTCCGGCGTGACAGGCCGGCGCTCTAACCAACTGAGCTACACCCGCAGCAGCGGGGGGCGTGTAGGCGCCGGGGTCCGGGGCGTCAAGGCGGGGTGGGGTCGTTCCGTCGGACAATCAATGCGGCCCCAGCGGCGCCCTTGTCCCGCCACCACCCCGCCTTCGGCCTGTGCGCCGCGACCGCTCCGCGTCGCCGGGTGCCCCCGCTTCACACAGATCAGCGTTGCGATTTTGTCATCGCGGGCGTATCATCTCCGCCGGCTCGCCGGCCTGCCCGCGCAGAACGGGGGCGGCGCGTCGGGGAAACCTGCGAACGCCCCCCCGATCAGGGTGGCGTTCCATAAGAAGAAAGGCAGCACGTCGATGCCCAGGGGCACCGTCAAGTGGTTCAACCCGACCAAGGGATACGGGTTCATCGCGCCGGATACCGGCGGCAAGGACATCTTCGTTCATATCAGCGCGGTGCAGAAAGCCGGGTTGCGCACGCTCAACGAAGGTCAGAAGCTGGGCTTCGAGATCGAGCAGCAGCAGAACGGCCGCTCGGCCGCGGTCAACCTGGCTACCGGGGACTAGCCCGCTCCCGTCCGGCTGCGCCAGGGACCGGCCACACCGCCGCGCACTTGACGTCCGGCGGCCGGGTCAGCATGTTCCGCGCGTTTCAGGATCAAGGCCATGGCGAAGACCAACACCGTGCAGATCAAGCTCGTCTCCTCGGCGGACACGGGCTATTTCTACGTGACCAAGAAGAACGCGCGCGCGCAGACCAGCAAGCTCGAACTGAAGAAGTATGACCCGGTCGCGCGCCGGCATGTCCTGTTCAAGGAAGCCAAGATCAAGTAGCCGCGGCCAGGCTCACGCCGCCGGGTCGGCCTCCAGCGCGTCGCGCGCCAGCTCCACCCGGTTCCGCCCGGCCCGCTTGGCGGCATAGAGCGCTCCGTCCGACACCGCGATCAGCTCCTCCGCGGTGTCGGCGTCCTGCCCCGACACCCCGACCCCGATGCTGACGGTCAGCGGATGCGCCGCCATCGGCGTGTTCTCCGCCGGCATTCCCAGCGCTTGCGTGCCCAGCGCTTGCATGCCCAGTCCTGGCATCCCCAGCACCGGCGCCAGCGGCAGCTCCGCCACCGCCAGTCGCAGCCGTTCCGCTGCCGCCGCCGCCTGATCGGGGCCGGCGCCCGGCATGATGACCACGAATTCCTCCCCGCCGTAGCGGGCCAGGGTGTCGAAGGCGCGGATATTGGCGCGCAGCACCTCGGCCACCGCCCGCAGCACCCGGTCCCCGGCGGCGTGGCCATGGGCGTCGTTCACCGCCTTGAAGAAATCCACGTCGATCAGCATCAGCGCCAGATGCGGCGGCGGAGACTGGTCCATCAGGCTCTGCAGGTGCCGGGTCAGGTAGCGGCGGTTGTAGAGGCCGGTCAGCGGGTCGGTGACCGCGAGTTCGATCGCCTCGCCCAGATCGGCGCGCAGCCGGTCCTGATAGAGCTTGCGCCGGATCTGGTTGCGCGCCCGCGCCCGCAGCTCGTGCGGATCGAGCGGCAGCAGCAGCCAGTCGTTGGCGCCGAGCTCGAATCCGCGTTGCAGCCGTTCCCGCTCGGCGATGTCGCCGATCAGCAGCTGTGGTACCGCGTGCGTCGCGTCCGCCGCCCGCAGCCCGGAGGCCAGCGCCAGCGGGTCTTCCTCGGTGATGCCCAGGCTGACCACGATCAGGTCCAGCGGATTGGCCGCCGCCAGCGCCATCGCCTCGATCCCGTCGCGGGCGCGCAGGCAGGTCAGGCCCTCCTCCGCCAGGGCAGCGCGAATCGTCGTCGCCTCGCCGTCCCAGTCATCGACCACCAGCACGCGCGCCCCGGACACCGAGGGCGGCGGCAGCGGCTGCGCGCTGAGGCCGAGGGCGCGAACCGTCTCCGCCCGGGCCCGCCATTCGTCCAGCATCCGCTTGAGCCGGATCAAGCTGCGCACCCGGCTCATCAGGGTGGTGTATTCCACCGGCTTGCTCAGGAAATCGTCGGCGCCGGCATCGAGCCCCACCACCCGTTCGGTCGCCTCCCCGAGCGCGGTGACCATCACCACCGGGATGTGCAGGGTGGCCGGATCGTCCTTGAGCCGCCGGCAGCACTCGAACCCGTCCATCCCGGGCATCATCACGTCGAGCAGGATCAAGTCGGGCTGCCAGTGGCGCGCCAACTCCAGCGCCTCGGCGCCTTCGCGGGCCGAGGCGACCTGGAAATACTCCGCCGCCAGCTTCGCCTCCAGCAAGCGGGTGTTGGCCGGAATGTCATCGACGATCAGGATGCGGGCAGTCATCGACGGCGATCATTCCCTGTCCGGCCAGTGAGCCGAGACTAAACCCCGGCCGCAGTGGCGGGAAGCCTATGTCACACTTCGTGACGACGGGGTTTCTGATTACGGATAATTAATCTGACGCCGGCTGGTCCCGCTCCGCCCGGCTCCTGTACTCCCCTTCGCATGAACAGCCTTGCCGGATCGCCGCTCCCCCGAACCGTCGCGCCCCGGGGGCGGGCCCAGCCGTGAAGCCCCGCAACCGGGGGCCACAGGCGGCGGCCAAGGCTTGGTTGCGCGGGGAAACCCGCATCGGCGCGCGCGCGGCCCGTCCCGTACTCCTGTTCAATCTGGCGCTGGTGGCGGTGGCGGTGGCGCAGGCCTTCTGCATCGCCGCCGCGCTCGCGTCCGGGCTGGCCCGGCACCGCGTCGATGCCGCGGCGCTGGCCGCCTTCGCCGTGCTGGCGCTGGTGCGCGCCGGCCTCGGCGTGGCGGCCGAGCACGCCGCGGTTGCCGCCGGCGCCGCCTCCCGCCGCCGGCTGCGCGCGGATATTCTCGGCCGGCTGCTGGCGATCGGTCCGGCGGCGCTGCGGCGCTGGCATTCGGCCGAGCTCACCGCCATCGTGGTGGACCGCGTGGAGGCGCTGGACGGGCTCTACGCGCGCTGGATTCCGGCCTCCGCCCTGGCCGTCGCCGGCCCCGCGTTGGTGGCGCTGGCCGCGCTCGCGGTGGACCCCATGGCGGCGCTGGTGCTGGTGCTGGCCGGGCTGCTGGTGCCGCTCGGCATGGCGCTCGCCGGCATCGGCGCCGCCGCCGCCGCGCGGAGCCAGTTCCAGGCGATGACCCGGTTGCAGGCCCGCTTCCTCGACCGCATCCGCGGCATCGCCACCATCGTCCTCTACGGCCGGGCGGAGGCCGAGGCCGCCGCGCTGGCCACCGCCGCCGATGCGCTGCGCGCGCGCACCATGCGGGTGCTGCGGGTGGCGTTCCTGTCCTCGGCGGCGCTCGATCTGGCGGCGGCGGCGGCGCTGGTGCTGCTGGCGGTCCGCTATGGCGAGATGATCCTGGCGCATCGGCCGGTCGATCCGCGCGATGCACTGTTCGCGCTGCTGCTGGTGCCCGAATTCTTCGCGCCCCTGCGCAATTTCGCGCTCGCCTATCAGGACCGGCTGCACGCGGTGGGCGCGGCCGAGGCACTGCGCGACCT
>JAKBCO010000171.1:3925-7002 GCA_021807785.1 Pseudomonadota bacterium | reverse complement strand
TGGCGCGTGCGCGGGCGGATGGCCGGCTCAAGGCCGGCCTTGACCGGGGACCGCGCTCAGGTGGCGTCCGGGTCCGGGCAATCCTCCAGCATCACCGCGGCGGCGTTGACCAGGATCTTGCCGGCGTGGCGGAAATTGACCGTCACCCGCGCGCCGACCACCGATTGCACCTGCCCGGGCCCCCAGTCGGGCCGCCCCGGGTGGCAGACCCAGGCGCCGGGTTCCGGCACGGAGGGCGGCGGGCTCGGCATCGCGCAAACTCCCGGATCGCAGGGTGGCGGCAGGCTTGTTCGCCCGGCGGCCGGCCCATAGAGTGATGCAATGTTACGCCATGGTCCAGGGAGTTCACGAATGTTCGTCGCCCGTCTGTCACGTCGGCTGATCGGGGCCGCGCTTGCGCTCGCCGCCGGCTTCCTGGTCGCCGCCCCGGCCCAGGCCAAGCTGCCGGCGGCGGTGGTGGCGAAGCTCGACCATCGGCTGGCGGGGGTGATGACCCCGCCGCGCTTCGCCGGCGCCGGCGGGCCGATCGATCCCGCCCCGCTCAAGGGCAAGCTGATCTTCACCATCCCGCTCTCCACCGCGATCCCGTTCTGCGCGGTGGTGGATCGCCAGCTCGGGGTGGATGCGAAACGGCTCGGGCTGCGCAGCGAGATCTGGCAGAACAGCGCCCAGCTGGCGCAATGGGCGCAGGGCTTCACCGCCGCCGGACAGCACAAGGCGGCACTGGTCAACGTCTTCTGCGGGCTCGATCCGAACGCGGTGGCCCCGCAGGTGCGCGCCACCCTGGCCGCGCATATCCCGGTGGTGGCCGCGCATAGCTACGCGCAGGGCCAGCCGCAATTCCCGGGCCTCTCGGGGGTGGTCTATGGCGCCTATATCCCGGCCGCCCGGTTGGAGGCCGACTGGGTGATCCGCCAGACCCAGGGGACGGCGGACGCGCTGGTCATCACCGCGCCCGGAGTCGCCAACAGCCCGTTCATCCAGCAGGCGATCGCCGGGCAGTTCCATAAATACTGCCCCGCCTGCAAGGTCCGTTTCCTGGGCGTCAATCCGCCCGACTGGGCCACCAAGATCGGCCCGCAGGTGCAGAGCGCGATCCTGGCCGACCCGAAGCTGAACTACATCATCCCGATCTATGACGGCATGGTGCAGTTCGTGATGCCGCCGATCATCTCCACCGGTGCCGGCGGGCGGGTGAAGATCGCCTCCTTCAACGCCACCCCGGCGGTGCTGGACATGATGCGCACCGGCAACGTGGTCACCTTCGACGTGGGCGAGGACCCGATCTGGCTCGCCGGCGCGATCCTCGACCAGGACATGCGGGTGCTGCTGCACAAGAAGCTGGTGGCCGACGACATGGCCGGGCTGCGCGCCTTCACCAAGGCCAACGTGACCGCGGCCGGGGTGCCGGCGAAATTCGCCACCGGCTACGGCAATGCCGCGGCGGCGGGCTACGCGAAGCTGTGGGGTCTGCACTGACCCCGGTTCCGCTGCTGCGGCTCGCGCATCTTTCGAAACGGTTCGGCGCCACCCAGGCGCTGGACGACGTGGCGCTGGAGGTGGCCGCCGGGGAGGTGCACGGGCTGCTCGGCCATAACGGATCGGGCAAATCCACCCTGATCCGGATTCTGGCCGGCTACCATGCGCCGGACCCGGGGGCCGAGATGGCGCTGCGCGGCAGCCCGGTCGCGCTGCCGCTGCGCCCTGGGCAGTTTCGCGCGCTCGGCATGGCCTTCGTCCATCAGGACCCGGCGCTGCTGCCGGCGCTGACGGTCACCGAGAACCTCCGCATCGGCGCGCTGGCGCCGCGGGCCGCGCTGCGGCGGATCGACTGGGCGGCGGAGCGGGCCGCGGTGGCGGCGCTGCTCGAGGAATTCGGGATCGCCTGCGCCCCCGATGACCGGGTGGAGCGGCTGCGCCCCTGGCAGCGCCCGCTGCTGGCCATTCTGCGCGCGGTCGATGAAATCCGTCGCCTGCCCCAGGACCTGCCGCAGGGCGGCGCCGGGCTGCTGGTGCTGGACGAACCCACCGCCGGCATCGGCGATGCCGGGGTGGAGCGGCTGTTCGGCGTGATCCGCCGCGTCACCGCGGCCGGGTTCGGGGTGCTGTTCGTCTCCCACGACCTCGATGAGGTGATAACCATCACCGACCGGGTGACGGTTCTGCGCGACGGGCGCGTGGCCGGCGCCGGCGCCACCGCGGCGCTGGACCGCGCGCAGCTGGTGGACATGATCGTCGGCCATCCGCTGGCCCGCCCGGCGCGCGGCGTGGCCACGGTCAGCGCGCCGCTGGCGGCGGCGCAAGCGGTTGCCGGGCCGGGGGTGCGGAGCGTTTCCTTCGCCCTCGGCGCCGGCGAGATCCTGGGCGCCACCGGGCTGATCGGGGCCGGCCATGCCGAACTCGGCGCGCTGCTCACCGGCGCCCGCCCGGCGCGCGGTGGGGTGCTGGACCTGGGCGGGCGGGCGGTGGCCCTGGCCGGCTTGACCCCGGCGCGGGCCATGGCCGCCGGGATCGCCTATGTCCCGGCCGAGCGGCTGCGCGCCGGCTGCGTCGGCGAGATGACGGTGGCCGAGAACATCGCCCTGCCGGTGCTGCGCCGCCTCAGCCGCCACCTGGTGCTGACCCCGGCGGCGATGGCGCGCCACGCCGGGGCGCTCGCCGTCCGGTTCGACATCCGCCCGCCCGACCCGGCGCTGCCGCTGGAACGCCTCAGCGGCGGCAACCAGCAGAAGGTGCTGATGGCGAAATGGCTGCAACTGCGTCCGCGCCTGCTGGTGCTCGAGGAACCGACGCAGGGGGTGGACGTGGGCGCGCGCGAGCAGATTTTCAACGCCATCCGCGACTGGGCGGCGTCCGGCGCGGCGGTGCTGGTGCTGTCGGGCGATCACGAGCAGCTGTCGCTGCTCTGCGCGCGCGTGCTGATCTTCCGCCACGGGCGGATCGCGGCGGAACTGGCGGGGGCGGATGTCACCGAGGAGCGGATGGCCCATGCGTGTTTCGGAGCCGTCGCCGCATGAGGCGCGGGATGGATCGCCGCATGAGGCGCGGGATGGATCGCCGCATGAGGCGCGGGATGG
>JAKBCO010000171.1:0-3825 GCA_021807785.1 Pseudomonadota bacterium | reverse complement strand
TCGCCGCATGAGGCGCGGGATGGATCGCCGCATGAGGCGCGGGATGGATCGCCGCATGAGGCGCGGGATGGGGTGCCGCATGAGGCGCGGGCGTCGATGACCGCGCGGGCGCTGTTCGACCGCTACGCGCTGCTGCTGGCCTGGGCCGGCACCATCGCCCTGTTCGGCGTACTGGAGCCGGGCACCTTCCTGCGGGTGGCCGATTTCACGTCCATGTTCTCCTCGCAGTCGGTGCTGGTGGTGCTGACCTATGCGCTGGTGGTCAGCCTGACCGCGGGCGAGTACGACCTGTCGGCGGCGCCGGTGCTGACCCTGTCGGCGATGGTGGTGGCGGTGCTGAACGCGCAGCTCGGCATCGGCGTGGGCTGGGCGATCCTGGCCGGGCTGGCGGCCGGCCTCGCGGTGGGGGTGGTGAACGGGCTGCTGGTGGTGGCGGTGGGGATCGATTCGATCATCGCCACCCTGGGCACCGGCACCCTGGTGAGCGGGGTGGTGCTCTGGATCAGCGGCTCGCAGATGGTCGCGGGGATCTCGCAGACCCTGGTGAACTGGGTGATCGTGCCGCGCGTCTTCGGGCTGTCCTTCGGGTTCCTCTACGCGGTCGGGCTGACCGTGCTGCTGTGGTACGTGCTGGACTACACGCCGCTGGGGCTCAAGCTGCTGTTCGTCGGGCGCGGGCGGCGGGTGGCGCGGCTGGCCGGGCTCGACGTGGCGCGGCTGCGCTTCGGCGCCCTGGCCGCGGGCGCGGTGCTGGCGGCTTTCGCGGGGGTGCTCTACGCCGGCACCTCCGGCGCGGCCGACCCGTCCTCGGGCGACAGCTTCATGCTGCCGGCCTTTGCCGCGGCGTTTCTCGGCTCCACCGCGGTCCGGCCGGGGCGGTTCAACGCCTGGGGGTCGTTCACCGCGGTCTATTTCCTGGTGACCGGAATCACCGGGCTCTCGCTGATGGGGATCCAGATCTTCATCCAGGACCTGTTCTACGGCGGGGCGCTGATCGTCGGCGTGACCCTCTCGCTGCTGGTGCGCCGGCGCGAGCAGCGGGAGCGGGACGTGGCGGAGACCGGCGAATAGCGGTTCAGCGCGCCTCGGCCCCGGGCAGGGTGGCCAGCACCAGCCCCCCGGCCGCCAGCAGCGCCACCACCACCGCCATGCCCGCCCGCTGGGAGTGGAACGCCGCCGTCACCCCGCCCAGCAGCGCCGGCCCGACGAAGCCGGTGACCCGGCCGGAGAGGGCGAACAGCCCGAAGCCGGCGTTGCGGTGCTCCGGCGGCGCGAGGCGGGCCATCAGGCTGCGGCTGGCCGCCTGGGCCGGCCCCACGAACACCCCGAGGCCGAGGGCCAGCGCCCAGAACCAGGCCAGCGAGCGCACCGCCAGCACCGCGCCGCCAAGCCCCACCAGCGCGACGAGTGCGGCCAGCACCGTCCGCCGGTCGCCCAGCCGGTCCTGCACCCAGCCGAAGCCGAAGGCGCCGATCCCGGCGGTGACGTTGAGGGCGATGCCCAGCAGCAGCACCTCGCGGGCGCCCATGCCGAACTGCCCGGCGGCGAAGATGCCGCCGAAGGCGAACAGGGTGGTCAGGCCGTCGGTGTAGAGCATCCGCGCCAGCAGGAAGCGGCGCAGTCGGCGGTCGGCGGCGGCGGCGCGGAGCGCCGTGGCGAGCGCCTGGCCGCCCTCGCGCAGCGCCACCCGCCAGCCGCGCCGGGCCGGGGCGGGGATGAACACCAGCGCCGGCCAGGCGAAGGCGGCGATCCAGGCGGCGGCGAACAGGGCGGTGGCGCGGACCGGCTGGGCGAGGCGCGCATCGAGGCCGAACAGCGGCGGGCGCGGGTCGATCAGCAGGACGAGGCAGGCACCGAGGCAGACGATCCCGCCGGCGTAGCCCGCCGCCCAGCCGATGCCGGAGACGCGGCCCAGCCGCTCCGGCGGCGCCAGGGCCGGCAGCATGGCGTTGTAGAAGACGAAGCCGATCTCGAAGGCGACGGTGGCGCCGCCGGCCAGCCAGAGCGCCAGCGGGACGTCATGCCCGCTGGGGCGGACGAACCACAGCCCGGCGGTGCAGGCCACCAGCAGGGCGAGCGCGGCGGCGAGCAGGGCCCGGCCGTGGCCGCCGCGATCGGCGATGGCGCCGAGCGGGGCGGCGGCGAGGGCGATCACCAGCCCGGCGGCGGTCTGCGCCGTGGCCCAGAGGGCGGTGCCGGCGACCGGGTCCGGGGCCACCGCGCGGACGAAATAAGTGGCGAAGACGAACGTGACGACGATGGTGTTGAACGCGCTGCCGGCCCAGTCATAGAGCCACCAGGCCGTCAGCGCGGCGCGGGAGGTCAGCCCTTGGCCCGCCGGCCGCCGCGCCCGGAGCCGTTGTCGGCCGAGGAAATGATATTGCGCAACTCGCGGATATAGGCCGAACCCTTCGGCGTGCGGCTGACCAGCACGCTGCGCCGGTCCGTCGGGTCGGGCTTGCGGCGGGCGAGGTCGAACTCGGCCAGCCGGTCGAGCGCGCGGGTGATGGCCGGTTTGGAGACGTTGAGATCGGCGGCCAGGCCGCGGACGGTGTGGTTTCCGTCCTGGAGGTAGCAGGTCAGCAGCACCGCCAGTTGGCGGGCGGAAAGATCCGCACCCTCCTTGCGGACCAGGGCGACGATGGTCTCGCGCAGGACCGCCATCAGGTGATCGGAGGCCGAAACCGGGGACGTTGCCATGATGTTTCCTTTCATGCTCACGACTTGGGTCGGAACGCGGACGGGTCGGGCATTGCCCCGGAGCAGGCACCTGCCCTTCCCCGGACACGATATGTTACCACGGTGTTTCATCCCCCGCCAACAGCATAATGGACGTCCGTCGGGTGGATGATATCACTCTTGGGCGAAACGGGCGGCGATCGCGGCGAACAGCGCCCGCAGCGCTTGCGCCTCCCCGCCCTCGGGGCGGCCGGGGCGGGTCTGGTCGTTCCAGGCATAGAGGTCGATATGCGCCCACGGCACCGTTTCCGGCACGAACCGGCGCAGGAACAGCGCCGCCGTCACCGCGCCGGCAAGCGGTTTCGACGAAACATTGTTCACATCTGCGACAGTGCTGTCGAGCCAAGCGGCGTAACCGTCCCAGAGCGGCATCCGCCACAGCGGGTCGTGCGTCGCCGCCCCGGCGCGCAGGATGGTTTCGGCAATCGCGTCATCGTTGCAGAACAGCGCCGGCAGATCGGGCCCCAGCGCCACCCGCGCCGCCCCGGTCAGGGTGGCGCAATCCACCAGCAGGGCCGGGGATTCGGCCGCCGCCTCGGCCAGCAGGTCGCACAGCACCAGCCGCCCCTCGGCATCGGTGTTGCCGACTTCCACCGAGATGCCGGCGCGCGTCGCGAGCACGTCGGAGGGGCGCATGGCGGTGCCGGAGACCGAATTCTCGACGCAGCCGAGGCGCAGCGCGAGCCGCACCGGCAGCTTCGCCTCCATGATCCGCCGCGCGAGACCGAGGGTGACGGCGGCGCCCCCCATGTCCTTCTTCATCCGCAGCATCCCGGCCGAGGGCTTGAGGTCGTAGCCGCCGGTATCGAAACAGACGCCCTTGCCGCAAAGGGCGATCAGCGGTCCGTCGGCGGCCCCTTCCCAGCGCAGGGTGACGACATGCGGCGCGCGGGCCGAGCCGCGGCCGACGGCGGCGACGGCGGGCCAGCGGCGGTCGAGCTCGGGGCCGGTCTCGTCGGTGATCGCGGCGCCGTGGGCGGCGGCGAGTTCGGCGGCGGCGGCGGCGAGCTCGGCCGGACCGAGCAGGTTGGGCGGCAGGTTGATGAGGTCGCGGACCATCCAGATCGCGGCGGCCTCGGCGGCGCC
>JAKBCO010000007.1 GCA_021807785.1 Pseudomonadota bacterium | reverse complement strand
CTCGGTCGCGGTGAAGGCCGAGGTCGATATCTGCTGTACCTCCGGCAACGCGCTGAAGGTCTTGGAATCGCTCGGCGTGCCGCGGGTCATCATGCTCCCCGACGAATACCTGGCGCGGAACATCGCCCGCCAGACCAAGGTGGAGATCATCGCCTGGGCCGGGCATTGCGAGGTCCATCAGCGCTTCACCGCCGCCGAGGTCGCGACGTTGCGCGCCGATCATCCGGGGATCATCGTGCTCGCGCACCCGGAATGCCCGCCGGAGGTGGTGGCGGCGGCGGACTATGCCGGCTCCACCGCCGAGATGGCGGGCTACGTCGCGCGCGAGCGCCCCGCCCGGGTGGTGCTGCTGACGGAATGTTCCATGGCCGATAACATCACCGCCGCCAATCCGGCCACCGACTTCGTCCGCCCCTGCAATCTCTGCCCGCATATGAAGCGCATCACGTTGGCCAATATCCGCGCTGCCTTGGAACAAAGCCGCCACGCGGTGAGCATCGATCCCGCCCTCGCCGCCCGCGCGCGGGAGGCGGTGGCGCGCATGTTGGCCGTCCGCTGAGGGAGCCCGCCATGACCCCGCCACTTCCCGCGCTGATGATCGAACCGCTGGTCCGCGCCGCCCTGCTCGAGGACCTTGGTCGCGCCGGCGATCTGACCACCGATGCCATCGTGCCCGCCGCGTTGCGCGCGCGCACCGTGCTGCGCGCCCGCCGCCCCGGCGTGCTGGCCGGGCTCGATTTCGCCGTCGCCGCCTTCCGCCTGATCGATCCGGCGATCACCATCGCGACCGCCCGCCATGACGGGGCGAAACTCGCACGCGGCGACGTGATCGCCGAGATCGAGGGGCCGGCGCGCGGCATCCTGACCGCCGAACGCACCGCCCTCAATTTCATGGGCCATCTCTCCGGCATCGCCAGCGCCACGCGCGGCGTGGTCGATGCCATTGCCGGGCACCGCGCGCAGGTGGTGTGCACCCGCAAGACCCTGCCCGGGCTGCGCATCGCGCAGAAATACGCGGTGCGCGTGGGTGGCGGGGCGAATCATCGCTTCGGCCTGGATGACGCGGTGCTGATCAAGGACAACCACGTCGCCATCGCCGGCGGGGTGGCGGAAGCGGTCGCGCGCGCCCGCGCCGGCGTCGGGCACATGGTGAAGATCGAGCTGGAAGTCGATACCCTGGATCAGCTTCGCACGGCGCTCGACCTGCGGGTCGATGCGATCCTGCTGGACAACATGTCCCCCGAAACCATGACCGAGGCGGTGCGCATGGTGGACGGACGCGCGCTGACCGAGGCGTCCGGCGGGATCACCCCGGCGACCGCGCCGGCGGTGGCGGCGTCCGGGGTGGATCTGATCTCGATCGGTTGGCTGACGCACAGCGCGCAGGTGCTGGATATCGGCCTCGATCACGCGGCCTGAGAAGATCGGCGGCCCGATCCACATCCGCCAGCATCCGCCCCAGAGCCACCGTCCGCCCGCGCTGGTGGAAGAGCGCGTCCGCAAGCGTCTCCGGCACCGACCAGCGCACGCCGCGGAACGGGGCGGCGATGCGCAGCGGTCCGAACCCCACCAGCCAGAACCCGCCATCTGCGGCCGGGCCGAACACCGCCCGCGCGCGGCCCAGGGCGTGCAGCGCCGCCGCCACATCCGCGGCCCTCGCGTCGGGAATGTCACAGCCCAGCAAGACCACCCGCCGGCGCGGAAAGCGGCCGATCGCCCGCGCCATCCGCGCGCCCAGATCGCCCTGCCCCTGGCCGATCCGTCCCACACCGGGCGGGAGACGCAGGAACGCGCGGTCCGGGGTCAGCGCCAGCACGGCGCGAAACCGCCGGTCGCGCGCCAGCGCCCAGAGCAGCCGGCGCAGGGTGTCGGCGTGGAACCGCAGCGCCGCCCGCGCGCCGATTTCCGCCGCCAGCCGCCGCTTCACCGTGCCGAGACACGGGGCCCGGGCAAACAGGATGGCGACATCCTTCACCGGTACCACCGCGCCAGAAGTGCCGGCGGGACGCCCACGAACCACGCCCCCAGGCACGCCAGATTTCGCACCGACCGCCAAGCCCAACCGTCGCGTTCCCAGCGGTCCGCCGCCGTCACCGCCGCCGCGTCCAGAGCGCACAGCCGCGCCCGGCCGAGGCGGCGGACCAGATCCACATCCTCCATCAGCGGCAACGGGCGGATGCCGCCCACCGCGGCCAGCAGGTCGCGATGGATCAGCAGCCCCTGGTCCCCGTAAGGCAGCGCCAGCACCCGGCACCGCCAGGCGACGGCGCGTTCCAGCCGGCGGGCGCGGGGATCGGCACTGTCCAGCACCAGACGAAAATACCCCGCCCTCGTCGGCCCCGCCGCGACTAACCGCGCCGCCATCGCCGGCCAGTCCGGCGCCAGCACCGTATCGGCGTGCAGCAGCAGCTGCCACGGATGCCGCGCAGCAGCGGCGCCGGCGGCGAGTTGCCCGCCCCGCCCGCGTGGCGCGTCCAGCACACGCGCACCGGCGGCACGGGCCAGGGCAGCGGTGGCGTCGGCGCTGCCGCCATCGACCACCACCACCTCCCCGGCACCGGCCACCGCGGCCAGGGTGGCGCCGATCCGCCTTGCGGCGTTCAGCGCCGGGATAATGACTGAGATCGGCTCACCCGGGGTGGAAATACGCGGTATCCTCCGCCCGCGCCCGCCACTGCGGATTTCCGGCCCACGACCGCACCAGCGCGCGCATATCGGTCCCGTAGCGTACCCGGAACAACAGGGTCCGCTCCGGCCCGTTCACGTATTCATGCAGCTCGCCCGGCGGATGCACCACACAGCCGCCCGGCCGCACCGGCACCACCCGTTCGGGCGTGCGCATCTCGCCCCCGCCCTGGAAGCAGAAATAGATCTCGGTCGCGTCCGGGTGGCAGTGATACGGGCTGGTCTGCCGCGGCTCCCAGCACGCCACCGTCACGTCGCCCTCGGCGATCCGGCCGAGGATCTTCTCCACATGCCGGACCGGGTCGAACACCGCCTCGGCGCCCAGGTCGAAGACCTCCATCAGGCGGCACTCGCCAGAGCGGGCGTTTGCAGCCGGGGCAGCACCTCGCGGGCGAACAGCTTGAGCCCCTTCTCCGCCTGCGCATGGTCCATGAAGCCCGAGCGCCCGATCAGCACCAGATTGGCGAACCCGCCCACCTTGGCCTGGAACTCGTTGATCTGGCGCACCACGGAGTCTGGATTGCCGGCAAACATCAGCCCCTGGGCGATCGCCCGCTCGGCGTCGATCCCGGCCAGCATCGCGCCGGGCCTGCCGGCGGCGCCGCCCGGTGGCGGCTTGGTGCGGAACAGCACCGGCGCCGCCTCGGGCGGGGACTGGCCGGGCAGCATCCGCCCGTATTGCGGCGCCTGTTTCAGCGAGGTGTTGATGAACCACAGCAGCTGGCTGCCGACCCGCACCCCCTCCTCATCGGTGTCGCCGGTATAGACGAAGGCGGAATAGGCGAATTTCTCCGGCCCCGCCGGCGCCATTCCCGCCTCCAGCCGGGCCGCGCGATAGGCATCCCACGCCTTCTTCGTGCCCTCCGGCCCGCGCAGCACCACGGTGTTGAGGATGTCGCGCCGCGCCAGTTCGGCCGAGCTCGCCGGATCCCCGGTCGCCGCCCACAGCGGCGGGTGCGGGCGTTGCAGCGCCGGCGGCCAGACATTGATGCTGCGATGGCGGTAATGCTTGCCCTCCCACGAGATCGGCCCGTCGTGATGGGTCAGGGTGGCGATGATGAGGTCGATCGCCTCCCAGAACCGCTCGACGAAGCCCACCGGGTTGGCGTTGCCGGAGGCCATCTCCGAGCCGCCCGACTTGACGAACCCGATCTCGAGCCGCCCGCGCGACAGCACGTCGGCGGCGGCATATTCCTCGGCGATCCGCACCGGGTCCTTGCGCACCGAGATCAGGGTGCCGAGCGAGAGGATGCGCACCTTGCGGGTCTGCCGCGCCAGCGCGCCCAGGAACAGCGGGGAGGCGCCGAACAGGCAGTTGATCCCGGCGTGATGCTCGTTGGAGATCACGTTGATCCCGAGCTCGTCGCAGAGCAGGAACTCGTCCAGCACCTCGTGATAGAGATCGGCGGCGAGGCGCGGATCGACATAGCGGTTGGGCAGGCTCGCGCGCACCGAATCCGCGTTCGCCAGCACGTCCTCGGGCACGAACGGGTACGGGCACTCGCACAGATACCAGGCTTTCATCGCGTTTCCTCCATGAAAGCGGCCACCGCCTCGGCGAACGCCGCCGGTTGTTCCAGCTCCGGATGATGCCCGGCGCGAGGGATCAGGGAGAACCGCGCGCCGGGGATGGCGGCAGCGTAGGCGCGGCCATAGTCCGGGGTGACCACGCGGTCGCTTTCCCCCCACAGGACCAGGCAGGGCGGGGCGATCCGGTGCAGCCACGCGCCCAGCCGCGGGTTGTACATATGCGGATCCCAGCCATAGAGGCAGAGCGCGTCACGCGCCCGCGCCGCGGCCACCACCGCCGCATCCGGCATGGAGTCGAAATCGGGGGCCTTCGCGACGTCGTGCCAGGCGTGTTCGGTCACCTCGCGCGGGTTCGTGTTGAACAAATCCAGGATGTCGCGGTGCAGCGGGTCGGCCGAGAACCGCACCCCCAGCGCGTCGGCCAGCACCAGCCGGGCGGTCCGCCGCGGGCGCGCCAGCGCCAGCTCGGCGGCGATCCAGCCGCCGAAGGAGCAGCCCACCAGGGTCACCGGGCTTTCCAGCTCGTCCAGCAGCGCGGCGTAGAGCTGCACCAGATCGTAGATCGTCTCGAACCCATCCGGCCGCGGCGCGGCGCCGAAGCCGGGATGTGAGGGCGCCATCACCCGCCCGGCGCGGGCCAGCGCGTCCAGCACCGGCGCGTCGTGCGCGAGTGGGACGAACCCGTGCAGCAGCAGAATCGGGCGCCCGGCGCCCGTCTCGGTCCAATCCAGCGCGATGCCGGCCACGTCGCGGACCATGCGTTCCCCCACTCGTGTTCTTGCCCGCCAGCCTAGCCGCAGCCGTGCTTTCCGCAAACCACGGAGATGCGATAGCTTCCATCCGCTTTGCGGATCGCGGCATGGACCTTCGCCACCTCGCCAGCTTCGTCGCCATCGCCGAAGCGGGCAGCCTGTCGGCCGCCGCGGCCGCCCAAGGCCGCGCGCAATCGGTGCTGTCGCGCCAGCTTGCCGCGCTGGAACACGCGCTCGGCGCGACCCTGTTCGACCGCTCGCGCGGCGGCGTCAGCCTGACCGCCGCCGGCACGTTGCTGCTGGGCCGCGCCCGGGCGATCCTGGCCGAGATGGCGGCGACGCGCGCCGAACTCGCCACCGGGACGGCCGGCCTCGTGCATGGCAAGGTGGCCATCGCCACCTCCACCACGGTTGCGGACGTGCTCTACGGCCCGCTTGCGGCACGGCTGGCGCGCACCCATCCGGCGCTGGCGCTCGATCTGCACGAGGGGCAGGACGATCTGGCCGAGCGGCTGGCGCAGGGGCGGATCGACCTCGCCATCGTCACCAGCTCGGGCGACGCCGAGGCCAGCCCGTTCCGCCCGCTCTACCGCGAGCCGGTGTGGCTGGTCGGCCCAGCCGGCGATCCGGCGCTGACCGGCGCGCCGGTCCCGCAGGCGGCGGCGGTGACGCGCGCGCTGATCCTGCCGGTGGGAGAAGCGAGCCTCGCCCCGTTGCTGGCGCGCGCCCGCGAGCAGGGGCTGGCGCCACCCTGCCGGCTGCACGCGGAAAGCCTGGGCACCATCCGCGATCTGGTGCGCCGCGGCCTGGGGTCGGCGCTGCTGCCCTATGCGGCGGTGCGTGCCGAGCTGGCGGCGGGGCTGCTGTCCGGGGCACCGGTCACCGGGCTTAGCCTGACGCGCCGGCTGGGCACGCCGCGCGGGCGGCGGGTGGCGCGGGCGGTAACGGTGGTGGCCGAGGCGATCGTGGCGGAGGTGGCGGCATTGCTGGCGGCCGGCGCGATTCCGGGGGCCGTCGCCTGACGCGGGGGGATCAAAACCTCGCGTCGGGGCGGACGGGACCTACAGCATCTCGACCAGCGATCCATCCCCCAGCATCACGTCGATCCCGCTCATCCCCCCCGCGAGTTCGCCACCCATCGCGTGCAGACTCTCCTCGCGGATCAGGCCGGCGAGCTCGCGCCGCAGCGCCAGGAACTCCGCGCCGATCATGCTTTCGGGATCGCGCGGCCGCGGCAGCGGAATCGCCACCTCCGCCTTCACCCGCCCGGGTCGCGCCGTCATCACATAGACCCGATCGGACAGGAAGATCGCCTCGTCGATATCATGCGTGACGAACAGTACCGAGATGCGCAGGCGCTGCCAGATATTGGTAAGAATCTGCTGCATGATGACGCGGGTCTGCGCATCGAGCGCGCCGAACGGCTCGTCGAGCAGCAGCACCTTGGGCCCGGTCGCCAGCGCGCGGACGATGCCCACGCGCTGCTTCATGCCGCCGGACAGCCGGTCGGGATAGTGATCCTCGAACCCGATCAACCCGGCCAGCGCCAGCAGGGTGCGTGCCATGCGCTCCCGCTGGTCGGCCCCGATCCCCTTCATCTTGAGACCGAATTCGACGTTCTGCCGCACCGTCTTCCAGGGAAACAGCGAGTATTGCTGAAACACCATGCCGCGATCGGCGCCGGGGGCACGGATTTCCTCCCCGTCCACCCGCACCCGCCCCTGGGTCGGTTTCAGGAAGCCGGCGACGGCATTCAGCAGGGTGGACTTGCCGCAACCGGACGGGCCCAGGATGGATACGAACTCCCCGGGCCGGACGGACAGCGAGACGTCGGCGACGGCCTGGGTGGCGCCGCCGTCGGAGATATATTCTAGACCGAAATGATCGATCTCGATCAGGCCCTTGGTCGGAATCATCGTTCGCTCTTCCTCACGGCGCCGGGATCCAGGGCATCGCCAGCCGGCCGAGACCGCGGATGGCGGTGCTGGAAACCAGGCCGAGCAATCCGATCGCCACCATGCCGAGCACGATGTCCGAGTAGCGGATCAGCGAATAGGCTTCCCAGGTGAAATAGCCGATGCCGGACTGGCCGGAGATCATTTCCGCGGCGATCACGGACACCCACCCGACGCCCATGCCGACCGCCAGTCCGGTGAAGATCGCCGGCAGCGCGCCGGGCAGATAGACCTCGCGGAAGATTGCCCCTTCGCTCGCGCCCAGGCTGCGCGCCGCCAGCACCAGCACCGGATCGATCCGCCGTACACCGTGCAACGTGTTCAGCAGGATCGGGAAATAGGCACCGAGGAAGGTGATGAACACGATGCTCTGCCAGTCGGTCGGCCACAGCATGATGGAAATAGGCACCCAGGCGATCGCCGGCACCGGCCGCAACAGCTCCGTCAGCGGGAAGATCAGGTCATGCGCGATCCGGTAGCGCCCGATCACCAGCCCGGTCGGTACCGCGAGCAGCGCGGCGATCGCGAAGCCCAGGAAGACCCGATCGCAGCTGGTCAGCACGTCGTTGAGGAAGGATTGCGAACCGACGACGGCGACCGCTCGCACCGCGACCTGGGATGGGGCGGGGATGTTGTCGAAGCGAAGGAACAGGTCGAGATGGGTGCTGCTCGCGGCCTGCCACAGTCCGAGAAAGGCGATAATCGAAACCGCGCCGAGCGCTGCCGTGCGCAGCCGCTCGCGCAGGCGGAGAGCCCGCCGCCTTCGAGCCCCTGCGGTCTGCCGCCGGCGCGTCGGCGCCGCCATGCTGTCACCTGCGATCGGGGCAAGGTCGTGCGGGTCGGCCGGCATCGGAAGGTCCATTATGTCACCTGCATTCTTCCCTGGCGGGGCAACATCGTGGCGTCACCGGCGGAATGCCAACCATTTGGGCTGGCGTCAGGCTTATTAGTTGCCAACAGGGCGAGTCCTGCGCGAATCGAGTACCCGCTCGGCAGAATTTGCCCAGAGAATAGTCATGACGCCTCGGCCCCGCCATCGCTCCCATCCTGCATGGCTCGCAGCGCCGCCGGGTTCAGAATGACAATTCGGCCCCGCTGGTTTTCCAGCACGCCCTGGTCGGAGAGCCGCTTCAGGCTGATCGTCACCCATTGCCGCGTCGCCCCCACCATGTGGGCCAGGTCCGCATGGGTGAAACTGCCCGAGATCAGGACGCCGCGTGGATCCGCGATCCCGTAGGCGTCGAGCAGATGCAGCAGCAGGCGCGCGAGCCGCTCGGTCACCGACCTGGTGCCCAGCATCTGCGCCAGCGCCGAATAGCAGCGGCCCTTGAAGGCGAGCCCCTCGATCAGCCCGATCGCGAGCGCCGGGATCCGCGAGGCCAGCCCCCGCAACATGCCGCCGCGCAGATGCACGACCACGCTGTTCGAGGCGGCCATGCCCGACCACATATGCGCCCGCTCGCCGAACAGCTCGGGGCCGCCCACGAAATTGCCGTGATGCCAGTAGGCGAGGGTGATCTCGCGTCCCGAAGGCGCGCTGTAGAAGACCCGGATGCGGCCATGTTCGATCAGGTAGATGCCGTCATTCGCGGCGCCTTGGCGGAACACCGTGGCGCCGCGATAGAATACTTTCCGTGTCCCCTGGTCGAGCAGCAGGCTGCGCTCCCGTAGGGTCAGTGCCTTGAAAAGATTGGGTGGACCGCCGACCAGCGTGGGATGCTCGCTGAGCAACAGCGCACGCGCGGAACCGGGCAAGCCCGCGGCATCAGGGGTTTGCAAGGTCGGGATCGGGCTGTGCGCGAAGGACATCCACTTCCGACAGGCAAACGGCGTGCCACGCCTGCGCCAGCCGCCGGATCAATGCCCCGCCCCGCCCCCGCCACAGCGGCCGATGGCCCAGAGCGCGGTCTTGCGCACCTCCGGATCCGGGTCCGCCGCCACCTTGTGCAGCGCCGGCAGCGCCGCCGGATCGGCGATCTCCCCCAGCGCCGCCGCCGCCTCCCGGCGCAGGTTGCTGACCTCGCTTGCCAGCGCGATGGCCAGCATCGGCAACGCCGCCACCGCGCGCAGCCGGCCGAGTGCCGCGGCGGCCTTGAGCTGCACCTGCCAGACCGGATCGTCCATCGCGCGGATCAGCGCCGTCTCGGCCTCCGCCAGCCGGTTGCGCGCCAGCGTCGCGGCGGCCTCCTCGCGCACCTGCCAATCCGAATCGCGCAGACCGGACAGCAGGGCTGCGACGGCCGGCACGCCCGAGCGCACCGATACCAGCGCCGTCATGGCCGCGCGCCGCACTTCCGCCTCCGGGTCCCCCGCGCTCCGCATCAGGCCGGCATGGGTGTCCGGGTCGCGCAACCAGCCCAACACGGCAACCGCTTCACGCCGCACCGTCGGGGACGCATCGGTGAGCGCGGCGAGCGCCACCGGGCCAGCCGCCGGCGCCGCCAGTTCGCGCAGCGCCCGAAACGCGGCGGCCCGGGCAAACGGGGTTCCCCGTGTCGCGCGGGCGATCAGCAGCGGCGCGGCATCCGGCTCGTGCCGGTCGGCGAGTGCCACGGCCGCGGCTTCGCGCACGCCGGGCGCGGGATCCTCGAGCGCCGCGGCCAGCGCGCCGATCACCTGCGGCCCGGCATGTTCCTCCAGCGCCTGCGCAGCGGCGGCGCGCACCTCGGCGGCGTCATCGGCAAGACCGCCGATCAGCAGCGTGGCCGCTTCCGGTTCCGCCGTCTCGGCCAGCGCCAGCATGGCCACCCGGCGCACCCCGGGATCGGCGCTGCGCGCCCGCTCGGCGAGCACGCCCAGTTCATCCGGATCGGCATCGAAAACTGTCATGGTCATCGCAGCAGATAGGGGATGTTGACCTTGACGGCGCCGGTCGGGCAATCGACCTCGCAGGGCATGCAATACCAGCACTCGTCGTATTTCATGAAGGCGCTGCCTCGCACCAGATCGATCGCCAGCACGTCGAGCGGGCAGACATCGACGCAGACGGTGCAGCCTTTCGCGGCGATGCATTTGGCCTCGTCCACCACCACGGGGACGCTGGCGTCATGGGCGGCTAACGGCATGTCCGGACTCCTTTCAGGCGGCTTCCTGGGCGGGGGCGATGCGCAGCTTCTGATAGGCCGTCATCTCGGTGGCATCGACGGGAACCACATAGGAATCGACCGCGCGCTTGCGATGCGCCATCCGCCCCTCCGCGTCCTTGCAGAGCAGGCTGTGGCAGAACCAGTCGTCATTGTCGGTTTCCGGGTAGTCCACGCGGAAATGGTAGAACCCCCAGCGGCTTTCGGTGCGGTAGAGCGAGGCCGCGGCGGCCATGTCGGCGCAATCCAGGATCGACTGCACCTCCAGCGCCCGCATCAGCTCGTGCGGATCGCGGGCCACCAGGGAGTCGAGGTCCTCGCGGATCTCAGCGAACCGTTCCTGGGCGATGCGCATCTTGGCGGTGATCTTGGGCGGCGCGAGATAGTCGTTCACCAGGCGGCGGGTCTTGTATTCCACCTCGAACGGGGTCAGCCCGTCGGCCCGCCGTGTGGGCGCCAGAACGCGCGCCTGTTCCGCGGCAAGCATCTCGGCGTCCGGCATCGGCAGATCGACCTCGGCGCAGAAACGCGCCGCCTCCTGTCCGGCAATGGCGCCGTTCACGAACGCGCCCAGCATGTAGTTGTGCGGCACGCTCGCCATGTCGCCGACGGCGTAGAGCCCCGGCACCGTGGTCTGCGCCCGTTCGTCGGCCCAGACGCCGGAGGCGCTGTGGCCGGCGCAGAACCCGATTTCCGAGATATGCATCTCCACCATCCGATGCCGGTAGTCGGTGCCGCGGCGGGCGTGGAAACGCCCGCGCGAGGGACGTTCGTTGCTGTGCAGGATGGTCTCGATCTCGCCGATGGTCTCCGGCGCCAGGTGCCGCATGTTCAGGAACACCGGGCCGTTGCCGCTTTCCAGCTCGCGCCAGAATTCCAGCATCATCTGTCCGCTCCAATAGTCGCACTCGATGAAGCGGTTGCCCTTGTTGTTGGCGGTATAGCCGCCGAACGGCCCGGTGACGTAGGCGCAGGAGGGGCCGTTGTAGTCCTTGATCAGCGGGTTGATCTGGTAGCATTCCAGGTTGGCCAGCGCCGCGCCGGCATGGTAGGCCATGGCGTGCCCGTCGCCGCAATTGGCGGCGTTCTCGTAGGTGCCGAACAGATAGCCGGACGCCGGCAGCCCGAGACGCCCGGCCGCGCCGCAGGCCAGCACCACCGTCCTGGCGCGGATCACCAGGAACTCGCTGGTGCGGGTGTTGACGCCGATCGCGCCACCGATCCGGCCGTCCGCGCCGCGCAGCAGCCGGGTGGCCATGTAGCGGTTGATCACGCCGATGCGCAGGCGGCGCAGCTGACGGTACAGCACCTTCTTGACGTGATGGCCCTCCGGCATCGGCAGCACGTAGGTGCCCATGTGGTGCACCTTGCGCACCGCGTAGTCGCCGGCGCCGTCCTTTTCGAACCGGACATCCAGCTTGTCGAGATAGCGGATCATGTCGTAGCTGCCGTTGGCATAGGCCAGTAGCGCCTTCTGATGCACGATCCCGTCGTTGGCGATGGTGATCTCCTTCACATATTGCTCGGGCGTGGCGTAGCCCGGGATCACGGCGTTGTTGAGACCGTCCATCCCCATCGAGATCGCACCGCTGCGCTTGACGTTGGCCTTTTCCAGCAACACCACCCGCAGGTTCGGGTTGGCCTCCTTGGCCCGGATCGCGGCCATCGGCCCACCGGTGCCGCCGCCGATCACCAGCACGTCCGCTTCGATGGTCTGGGTTTCCGGATCGCTCATCAGGCTTGCTCCGCAACGAGTTCATCGAGATAGGTGAAAGGAAACAGTCCGCGCGCATGGCCGTCGGAGAAGCCGATGTTCAGCCCGTAGCCGCCGACCGGCCGCGCGGCACTGATACGGATCCCCGCCGCCGCGGCCACCGGGCCGCCGAGGCGGCGCGCCGCCGTGCAACCCGCGCAGCGGCACGCCGCCCGCAGCTGTTCGGCACCGAGCCGGCGAGCCCGCCCGGCCCGCTCCATCAGCAGCGCGCGTCCCGCCTCGACGATCGCCACCAGCTCCGGCGCCGTGGCTTCCGGCATTACTGCTTGCATCTCCATGTCCCTTTCGGTTGGGGATCAGTCTGCCGGAAACTTCCGGTGCGGGCGAGCAACTAGTTGCGCTGCATCTGCATATTCGAACCCATGCTCATCCCCATCGGACGGCGGGTGGTCATCGCCGCCGCCTCCTGCCCGGACCCCAGCGCGGCCGCGAAGCTCTGCACCTTGCCTCCCTTGGCATCGTGCGTGGCTTCGCCGACGGTCATGTAGGCCACGGTCGGCCTGCCCGGAGCGGTGACGTAATAGGCGTCCTGGGCGAACAGCTTCAGGCCGGTCGCGTGATCGTAAACATAGGCGGCATTCACCTTCCGCTTGTTCGCCCCGGCGCTGCGGATCGCGGCGAACAGCGCGTTGATCGAGGGCATCGGCTTGACCTTGCTCCCCGCCAGCCACAACTCCGCGGGCAGGCCGATATCGGAGGCGGGATCGTAGGGTTTGGACGCGAGGGCCTTGGCGTAGTTGAGCCCGAGCTGCTTGTAGGCCGTCTCCATGAAGGTCGGATTGACCCAGGCTTTCATGTCGAGCGCCGGGATATGGGCATATTTCTGCAGGATGCCGTGATCGAAGGCCAGGGTCTTCACCCAGAGCGGCTTGAAGGTGGGGTCGGAATGCAGATAGCCGCCACGGCTGAAATAGAGATATAGAACCTCCTTCGGGATCATCGTCCATTTCGACATCAGGGTCGCCGCGCGCTGCGGATCCGCCTTGATCCAGGCCTGGGCGGCGATCAGCGCCTTGACGTAGGCGACGACGATCGCCGGATATTTGTCGGCGAACGCCTTGGTCACCACGATCCCGTGCAGATAGGGGACGTTCGTCGAGGCACCGGAATAGATCATGCGTCCGGTCCCGTTGTACTCCATGTATTCCGAGATCGGACAGAAATCGGCGTGGGCGGCGATCTTGTCGGTGGCGATCGAGGCGATCCCGACCATTGGGTCCTGGTTGACCACGTGGAACTTGTCCATGGGGATGTGCATGTCGTCGGCCATCTCGAACAACATGCCCCAGGCGGCGCTGCCGACCGGCACCGAGATGGCCTTGCCTTCCAGTCCGGTCACGCTGGTGATCGGGGAATTGGCCGGAACCACGATGCCGTTGCCGGCGCCCGTCAGATTGTAGTTGGTCAGCGCGATCAGGTACGACCGCTCCTTGGCGGTCTGCTGGAAGCGCGCGCCGTTGACCACCAGCGGGTAGTCGCCCATCACTCCGAAATCCAGCTTGCGGGCCAGCATCATCTGCGTGATCGGCGCGCCCGAGGAATAATCGTGCCAGGCGATATCGTACTTCACCCCAGCGTATTTCCCGGTGTGGGGCAGGTATTTCTGAAGCAGCTTCAGATGCATCACCGCGACCCCGGCAGGATAGGTGTCGGTACACATCGTCTGATGGCCGATACGGATATCGATCGTCTTGGCCAAGGCGGGAGCGAAACTCGCGGCCAGCAGGCCAAGGGAGAGAAGGGCGCGGCGCAGCATCCTGAGACCTCCTGAGCGGGTGTCAGTGACGCCGGCCCGGTGCCGGGCCGGCGGTCGTGCCGCGATCGCTGCGTTCCTTCTTCCCGCCCGGCATCATGCCAAGGGCGGATGGCAGGACAACTCAATTCCAACGCTGCCGGCAAGTAGTTGCCGACCTTCGGCGGCAAGCCGTGCCCAACTCTCCCCTCGCGCTCGGCGCCGAGGTCGGCTTGCCGCCAAATCTGAATATTAACAATGCTTCACACGAAACCCTGCCCGGCCGCTGAACCCGTTCCCGTGTCTCCGCCCCTTCCTTGACGCCGCCCGCCACCTGCGGTTGAACCCTGCACCCGCACCGGACCCCCCCCAGGCATGGCCGTCAGCAAGTCAAAACGAACCACCGGCAGTCTCGGCGAGAATATCAAGACCATCGTCTATGCCGGCCTGGTCGCGGTCTTCATCCGCACCTTCCTCTTCGAACCCTTCAACATCCCCTCCGGCAGCATGATCCCCACCCTGCTGGTGGGCGACTACCTGTTCGTCGAGAAATACAGCTACGGCTACTCCCGCTACTCGCTGCCCTTCTCGCCCGACCTGTTTCCCGGCCGCATCTGGGGCGCGGTGCCGCACCGGGGCGACGTGATGGTCTTCCGCTACCCGCCCGACCCGTCGGAGGACTATATCAAGCGCGTCATCGGCCTGCCCGGCGACACCGTGCAGCTGCGCAAGGGCCAGCTCTACATCGACGGCAAGGAAGTCGCTCGCAAGCCGGACGGCACCTTCGTTGACGACGAATCCGGCATCGGCATGGTGTTGCGCCAGTATAAGGAAACCCTGCCCGGCTCGGCCGGCGCCCCCCCGGTCACCCACCGCATCCTGAAAGCCACCGACCAGGGCGAAGCCAACAACACCGGCGTCTATACCGTCCCGCCGGGGGAGTTGTTCGTGCTCGGCGACAACCGCGACAATTCCGCCGACAGCCGCTTCTGGGGCTTCGTGCCGATGCAGAACCTGGTCGGCAAGGCCGAGATCATCTTCTTCTCCATCGATGCCCGCGACCCGTGGTGGCAGTTCTGGGAATGGCCGTTCGAGATCCGCTGGGACCGCATCGGAAAGTTCATCCACTGACCGACGACCCCGCCGCCGCATTGGAAGCCCTGCTGGGCCATCGCTTCGCCCGCCCCGCCCTGCTGCGCGAAGCGCTCACCCACCGCTCGGCGGCCGAGCGCCGCGGCCATGGCTCGAACGAGCGGCTGGAATTCATGGGCGACCGGGTGCTGGGGCTGATCGTCGCCGAATGGCTGGTGGAACGCTTCCCGCGCGAGCAGGAGGGCGATCTCGGCCGGCGGCTCGCCCAGCTGGTCTCGCAGCCGGTGCTGACCGCGGTGGCCGAGGCGCTCGGCCTCGGCCCCGCCCTGGCGGTGGCGCCGGGGGAAGCCCGGGCCGGCGTGACCACCCGGGCCACCGTGCTCGCCGATGCCCTGGAAGCGGCGATCGGCGCGCTCTTCCTCGACGGCGGCCTCGACACGGCGCGCGATTTCGTCCGCCGCGCCTTCGCCGCCGTGATGGCGGCCCAGACCGCGCCGCCGCGCGATGCCAAGACCGCCCTGCAGGAATGGGCGCAGAAGCGCGGCCTGCCGCTGCCGGATTACCAGCTGACCGACCGCTCCGGCCCGCCGCACGCGCCGGTATTTTCGGTGCAGGTGACGGCCGGGCCGCTGTCCGGGACCGGCACCGCGCCCACCAAGCGCGGGGCCGAGCAGCGCGCCGCCGCGGAGGCGTTGCGCGCCGCCGCCGGCCCGGCCTAACCTCCGCGCGGGAGAGATCCGCCATGGAGTATGCCTGCGACGCCCCCGGCAACCGCACCTGGTTCCGTATCGTGACCGAGGCCGAGGCGGCCACCGAATCCCGCGAAATGGCCCATGCGGTGGAAAAATACTTCCGCCGCGAATGGGACAAGGCCGCCGCCGCCTATCGCCCCGCCACCAGCGTCTTCATCGAACAATCGATCGGCCTCGCCGATCACATCCAGCGCACCATGCCGCTGTTCCTGACCCTGCGCGACATGGACGGCACCGCCCTGGTCACCGCCATGCTGCCCCGCCCCGGCACCACCGAGCGCGGCATGTCCCCCATCGTCGTCGGTCCGGCCAACGCCGACCCCTACCCCGACCACGAGGACGCGATCGCGGCGCTGGCCCGTCATTACAACCTCGCGCTCGACCGCACCCGCTGCTATCCCTACCAACGTCGTTGAAAGGACCCGCCCGATGTCCCTCACCCTCGACCAGTTCGCCGCCGAGGCCCGTCGCCGCCTGACCGCCGACCCCGGCACGGCCGGGCGCGAAGCGCTCTGCGCCCTGGTGCGCGACGCCCTGGCCGACCCCGAGTTCGTGTCCGCCAACCTGCGCGCCGACGGGCCGGAGCGGAAGGTCCTCTACGAGGACCCCGAGCTCGGCTTCACCGTCCTCGCCCATGCCTATCAGGGCGCCAAGAATTCGAAGCCGCACGATCACGGCCCCTCCTGGGCGATCTACGGCCAGGCCGCCGGCACCACGGTGATGACCGATTGGGACTGCCTGGCCCGCCCCACCGAAACCGCCCCGGGCAAGGCGGCGCGCCGGCGCGACTACGCGATGACCCCGGGCATGGCCCATCTCTACGAGCCGGGGGTGCTCCACTCCCCGCGCCGCGACGGTGCGACCGTCCTGCTGCGGATCGAAGGGGTGAACATGGACCGGGTGAAGCGCCTCCCCTACGAGGCGGTGGAGCCGGCGACGGCCTGATCGATCCAGTTGCGCCGGATCCTCGGCATCGTCGGCTGGTCCGGCAGCGGCAAGACCACGCTGATCGAGCGGGTGCTGCCGCTGCTACGCGCCCGGGGCCTCAGCGTCTCCACCGTGAAGCACGCCCATCATGGCTTCGACATGGACCGGCCGGGCAAGGACAGTTTCCGCCACCGCGCGGCGGGGGCGGCGGAAACCCTGGTGATCTCCGACTCCCGCTGGGTGCTGCTGGCCGAGGCCACCACCCCGCCGCCGCTCGAAACCCTGCTCGAACGGATGGCTTCGGTGGATCTGGTGCTGGTGGAAGGCTTCAAGTCGCACCCGTTCCCGAAGCTCGAAGTGCATCGCGCCGCTCTCGGCAAGCCGCCGCTCTGGCCGTCGGACCCGGGGGTGATCGCGGTGGCTACCGATATCCTGCCCGCCGCCCCGGCCGCCGGCGCGCCGCGGTTCCTGCCGCTCGCCGACCCGGCCGCGGTCGCCGCCTGGATCGGTGCCCGCCAACCCGCTTGAGCCGGCGCCCCGCCCGCGCCACATTACGCCCCCGTCCGCGGAGCCACCCGATGCGCCTGCCCGCCTTCCCCCTGCTGGTTCTGCTGGCGTTGACCGGCTGCACCCAGGTCCATTTCCCGTTCCTGGCGGGCCACGACCCCTATGCGCCCGCCGGCACCGGCGAGACCATGCGCCGGGTCAACGGCCAGCCGCCCGCCGCCCCGCCGCTTGCGACCGCGGCGGGCAATGTCTGGCCGAAGCCGGTCAAAGCGGTGCCCACGCTTGAAACGCTGGAGCAGCAGCAGCTGAGCCTGCCCAACCAGCCGGCGCCGCCGCCGGTGCCGGGGAGCACCGGCACGCCGGCCTCCCGCCTGCCCGGGATTCCGTCGGTACCGCGGGTCGCACCAACCCCGCCCTTCAACACCACCGGCGGCGCCGGCATCCCCACCACCGGCACCAGCGGCTACCGCACCATCCACCTGCCGGACGGCACCTCGGCGATCGTGGTGCCCAACGGCAACGGCACCAGCACCATCATCCGCTCCGACGGCAGCGTCGAAACCGTGCCCACCCCGAAATAGCCCATGACCGAAACCGCCCCCCTGACCATCCGCTACTTCGCCTGGCTGCGCGAGCGCGTCGGCTTGGCCGAGGAACAGCTCCGCCCGCCCGCCGAGATCACCACCGTGGCCACGCTGATCCCCTGGCTCGCCGGGCGCGACGCCGCCCATGCCCATGCCTTCGCCGCCCGGGCGACGATCCGCTGTGCGGTCAATCAGGAATTCGCCACCCCCCAGGACCGGGTTTCCCCGGGTGACGAGATCGCCTTCTTCCCCCCCGTGACCGGCGGCTGAGCATGGCGCGGGTCGCGGTACAGGCGGATCCGTTCGACCCCGGCGCCGAGCTTGCCCGGCTGCTCGCGGGGCGCACCGATATCGGCGGCATCGGCTGCTTCATCGGCACCGTGCGCGACACCGCCGAGGGGCGGCGGCTGGCGGCGCTGACCCTGGAACATTACCCGGGCATGACCGAACGCGCGATCGCCGCCATCGCCGCCGAGGCCGAGCGGCGCTGGGACCTGGCCGGCTGCACGGTGATCCACCGTTTCGGCCGGCTCACACCCGGGGCGCCGATCGTCCTGGTGCTGGCCGCCGCCGCGCATCGCGCCCCGGCGCTCGCGGCCACCAGCTTCCTGATCGACTGGCTCAAGACCCGGGCCCCGTTCTGGAAGCAGGAGGAGTGGGAAGACGGCGCCACCGCCTGGGTGGCGGCGAAGGAGGCCGACGATGCCGCCGCCGCGAGCTGGGATCAGACCTCCCCGGGCTTCACGGCCGGCTGATCGAGGGCCCAGTCGGGAACCTCGCGGCGAAATCGCGGATGCCCGTGCCGGGCCACCGGCCCCGGGGCCGCCACCATCCCCCCTGCCCCCACCGGCCGGTCGGCGAACCGCCCGTGCTGCAGCAGCCGATCATAGAGCACCAGCGCGCCGGCCACCGCCAGGTTGAGCGAAAACCTGGTCGGGATCCGCACCACGTGCCGGCAGCGCGCCAGCAGCGCCGGAGACAGCCCGGCCCGCTCCGGCCCCAGCACATAGGCCGCCGAGAGCGGATGGCGGAACGACGGCAGCTCCGGCGCATCATCCAGCAGCTCCACCCCCACCAGCGCGCAGCCGTCCGGCAGGCGGAGCGCGTCGAGATCGGGGAAGCGCCAGAGCGGCACATGCGCCGGCGTGTCGGCGGTGTCCGCCCGCCGCGCCGCGCGCGCATCCCACCCGGCGCCGATGGTGAAGCAGAACGCCGCCCCGAAGGCGTGGCCAGTGCGCAGCAGCGCACCGAGATTGGCGGATTTGGACACCCCTTCCACGCCGATGCCGAAATAGCCGCGCCCGCTGGTGCCCTGCATGGGCGCGGTCTATGCCGCGGCCATGACCGACGCAACCGATGCCGCCCTGGCCGCCCAGTACGAGGCCTTCCCCTATCCGCGCCGCGACCCGCGCGAGGAATCCAAGCGCCTCATCATCGGCAGCCCCGGCCATCTGCGCGAGATCGATCACTGGGTCTTCGGCGCCTCCCGCCCCACCACCCAGCCGCTGCGGGCCCTGTTCGCCGGCGGCGGCACCGGCGACGGCACCATCATGCTGGCCCAGCAGCTGGCCCGCGCCGGCCGGCCCGGCGGTGTCACCTGGCTCGACCGTTCGGCCGCGGCGCGGCGCATCGCCGAGGCCCGCGCCGCCGCCCGCGGCCTCACCAATGTCGCGTGGGAGAGCCGCTCGCTGCTCGATCTGCCCGGCTCCGGCCTCGGCCCGTTCGACTACATCGACTGCTGCGGGGTGCTGCACCACCTGCCCGACCCGGCGGCGGGCTTACGCGCCCTCACCGCGGTGCTGGCGCCCCGCGGCGGGATGGGGCTGATGGTCTATGCACCGCACGGGCGCACCGGGGTCTATATGATGCAGGACGCGCTGCGCGCCCTCGTCCCGCCCGAGACCCCGGCGCCGGCGCGGATCGAGGCCGCCCGCCGCCTGCTGCGCAGCCTGCCGGAGACCAACTGGTTCCGGGCCAACCGCAATTTCCAGGACCACATCTCCGGCGGCGATGCCGGGGTCTTCGACCTGCTGCTGAACCCGCGCGACCGCGCCTACACCGTCCCCGACCTGGCGGCGTTGCTCGCCGAAGCCGGTCTCGCCGTCACCGCCTGGATGGAACCGCTGCGCTACGACCCCGCGCATCTGCTGACCGACCCGAAGCTGCGCGAGCGCGCCGCGGCGCTGGACCCCACCGCGCGCGCCGCCCTGGCCGAGGCGTTGGCGGGCAATCTCTCGATGCACGTGCTCTATTGCCGCCGCGCCGGAGAGCCGGTGACCCGGGCCGATCCGCTGGCGCCGGGCGCGGTGCCGGTGGGACGCGAAATCCCCGGTCCCGAACAGGCCCGCCAGTTGCAACCCGATGGCGGGCTGACCCTGGTGATGGACGGGCTGCGGGTGCGGGTGGGGCTGCCGACCCTGGCCCCCTCGATCCTGGGGCTGGTGGACGGGGTGCGGAGCGTGGCGCAGATCGGCGCCGCGCTGGAAGCGCGCGGGGTGGCGCCGGCGGCGTTCGCCCGCGCCTGGGCCAGCCTGTTCCCGGCGCTGGAGGCCGCCAACCGGCTGCTTCTGGTCCCGCCGGGTCAGCCCGCCAGCGCCGCCAGCGCCAGCCCCGCCGCCGCCTGACAGGGTTCGATCACCGGCACCCCCACCGCCGCGGCCACCGCCGCCCGGTGATGCGCCATGCCGGTGCAGCCCAGGATCACCACCCCCGCCCCGGCGGCCACGCAGTCCCGCGCCGCCGCGATCAGCCGCGTCCGCACCGCGGTCGGGTCCAGCAATTCGGCCATCGAGACATCGAGCGCCACCTCCGCCGCCAATCGCGCTTCCAGCCCCATCGCCCGCAGCGCGGCGAGGTGGCGCGCGCGGGAGGCCTCGACGATCGCCACCACCCCGAACCGCTCGGCCCGCGCCACGGCGGCGCCCACCGCGGCGCGGAAAATCCCCCAGACTGGCGCGGCGGCCACCGCTCGCGCCGCCTCGATCCCGGGATCAGAGGCGCAGGCGATCACGTATCCCGCCGCCGCTTCCCGCGTGATGCAGGACAGCACCGGGGCCACGGCGGCGTGCCAGTCGGCCCAGCTCAGCACCGCCTCCGGCCCATCCGGCAGCGACACCACGTCGAACCGCAGCCGGCTGCCTGCCGCCACCGGCGCGATCGCGGCGGCGATGCCATCGCCACAGGGAACCGAGCGATTGGGGTTGATGACCAACACCCGCCGCCCCCCGTCGCCCGCGCCATCACAGCTCACCGGCCGATCCTCCGCCCGCCATCCCCTCCGAACCCAACCCCCATCCCGCGGTTCGATCGCTGCGACCATCCCGCCGTCCCGACCTGGCGATGCCCAGGCCGGCGCGCGCAGCGGCGGTCAAGGATGGCCCGCCCCTTCCGGCGGGCCACCGCGCAGCGGGGCGAAGCGTCCGAGACGGCCGGGAGCACGACGGCAGACTGTTTGACAAGGGAGACTCACCGCGCAAGCGCGATCCGCTCCACCGCCGCGAGCCACCCGGCGCCGTCGCGCGCCTGCGGTTCCACCAGCAGATGGTCGATTCCGGCCGCCGCATAGGCGGCGAAGGCGGCCCGCATCGCCCCCTCGTCCGCCCCGTCCCAGCGCACCCGGAGCGAGAGGGTGAAACCCGGATCCGGCCGCAGCGCGCGCAGCCGCCCCGCCAGCCCCGGCGCCGCCTCGGGGGTGATGCGGCTGCCGTGCCAGCCGTCATGCCGCGCCGCCCGCGCCAGCGCCGCGTCGGAGGCGCCGCCGATCCAGACCGGGATCGGCGCCACCGGCAGCGGCTGCATCCGCATGTCCTCCACCCGCGCCTCGATCACCGCGGTGGGGAAGCTCACCGGATCCTCGGTCCAGACCGCGCGCATCAGCGCGAGCCCTTCGTCCATGCGCTTGCCGCGCTCGTGGAACCGCGCCCCGAGGGCGGCGAACTCGGCCTCCATCCAGCCCACGCCCGCGCCCAGGATCAGCCGTCCGCCGGACAGATTCTGCAAGGTCGCCAGTTCCTTGGCCAGCGGCAGCGGGTGGCGCATCGGCAGCACCAGCACCGAGGTGCCGAGCCGCACCCGCTCGGTCGCGGCGGCCGCCCAGGTCAGGGTCAGCACCGGCTCGTAGAACAGCGGCGAGGGCGGGTAGGCGGCGTCGCGCGGGACGATGATGTGCTCGCTTACCCAGACATCTTCGAACCCCAGCCGTTCCGCCTGCACCGCCGCCTCGCGGATCAGCGCCGGCCCGGCCTTGCGGCCGATATGCGGCAGATGGACCCCGTAGCGCATCGCGAATACCTCCCTTGCCCGGCCGATCCTGGCGCAAGCAAGGAGGCTCGGCTATAGCCGGAGGGTCGAACGACGGGGGATACGATGCGGCAGATGACCCTGGTGGGCTTCCTCCAGGCCCAGAACTGCTCGAACTTCGTTGGCTCCTGGCGCCACCCCGAAGCGGCACCCGATTTCACCTCCGCCGCCTATTACCAGCGCATCGCCCGGATCCTGGAAGACGGGCGCTTCCATCTCGGCTTCTTCGACGACCGGCTGGCGATGCCCGACCGCTACGGCGGCGATCACGCCCATACGGTGGAGAACGGCATCCGCTGCGTGAAGCTGGACCCGGTGACGGTGCTGACGGTGATGGGCATGGCCACCTCCCGCCTCGGCCTCGGCTCCACCTGTTCCACCACCTATTACGAGCCGTTCCACGTCGCCCGCGTCTTCGCCACGCTCGATCTGATGTCGGCCGGGCGGGCGGCCTGGAACGTCGTCACCTCGGTCAATGACGGCGAGGCCCTCAACATGGGCCTCGCCCAGCACATGGCCCATGACGAGCGCTACGATCGTGCCGATGAGTTCATGGAGGTCGTGCTCGGCCACTGGGACAGTTGGGAAGACGATGCCCTGGTGGTGGACAAGGCCGCCGGGCTGTTCGCCCGTCCCGAGAAAGTGCATCGGCTGGACCACCAGGGAAAATTCTTCCGCTCGCGCGGCCCATTCACCGTGCCGCGCTCCGCCCAGGGCCACCCGGTGCTGATCCAGGCCGGCCAGTCGGGCCGCGGCCTGCGCTTCGCCGCCCGCTGGGGCGAGCTCATGTTCGTCGCCTATCACGAGCTCGACCGCGCGCGCGCCGACTACGCCGCCTTCAAAGCCGCCGTCGCCGCCGCCGGGCGCGATCCCGACCATACCCGCCTCGCCATGGCGGTCTATCCGGTGGTGGCGGAAACCCGCGCCGAGGCCGAGGACAAGCTCGCCCTGATCGAACGCCTGCCCCGGGAGATGGACCGGCTCTCGCTGCTCTCGGAAGTGCTCAATTTCGACTTCGCCACCAAGGGCATGGACGAGGCGTTCACCGACGAGGAACTGGCCGGGATCACCGGCATCCAGGGCATGCGCGACCGGGTGGTCCGGCGCAGCGGCAAGCGGAACCCGACGGTGCGCGACTTCATGGAAGCTTCCGGCCGCGGCACCATCCACGACCACCCGGTGCTCTGCGGCAGCCCCCGCGACGTGGCCGACCAGATGGAATCCTGGTTCTCGGCCCCCGCCTGCGACGGGTTCGTGATCGCGGCCTCGCACATCCCCGGCGCCTATCTGGACTTCGTCCGCCTGGTGGTGCCCGAATTGCAGCGCCGTGGCCTGCACATGAAAGACTATCGCGGCGCTACCCTGCGCGAAAACCTCGGCCTGCCGCGCCCCGCCCTTGGGGCGATGCTGCGGCCCCACCCCATGCCCCTTGGAGAAACGCGATGAAGCTCCTGATGGCCCCCGGCGCCTGCTCGCTCGGAATCCATATCCTGCTCGAGGAGATCGGCCGGCCCTACGAGGCCGAGACGGTGAACCTGCGCGAGGGCGGGCAGTTCCAGCCCGGCTTCACCCAGATCAACCCGAAATCCAAGGTGCCCACCCTGATCCGCGACGACGGCTCGGTGCTCACCGAATTCCCGGCGATCGCCTTCTGGCTGGCGCGCAGCAACCCGCAGGCGAAGCTGCTGCCCGACGACGCCGACGCGCAGGCGCGCGCGCTGGAGGCGATGGACTACGTGATCTCCACCATGCACATGCGTGGCTTCACCATGATCTTCCGCCCCGAGATGTTCGCCGGCCCGAATGGCGATACCGAAGGGGTCAAAGCCCGCGGCACCGAGATGTTCACCCGTGGCCTCGCGCTGATGAATGACGCGCTGGCGGGGAAGGAGTATCTGCTGGGCCCGTTCTCGATCGCCGACGCCGCGCTGTTCTATGTCGAGTTCTGGGGCGCGGCGCGGCTCAAGCTCGCCCTGCCGCCCAACTGCGCCGCCCATTACGCGCGGATGCTGGCGCGGCCGGCGGTGGCCCGGGTGATGGCCGCCGAGGGCCTCGCCGGGTGAGCGACCCTTCTTTGTCCCCGGTGGCGTTCTGGTACCTGCGCCACGGGGAGACCGACTGGAACGCCCGCAACCTGTCGCAGGGCAATGTGGACATCCCGCTCAACCCGACCGGGATCGCGCAGGCGCGGGAAGCCGCCGTCGCGCTGCGCGGGCGCGGCATCGCCGCCATCCTGAGCTCGCCGCTGGCGCGCGCGCGGGTGACGGCGGAGATCGTCGCCGAGGCGATCGGCCTGCCGGTCACCATCCTGCCCGAGCTGCGCGAAGTGGCGTTCGGCGTGCAGGAGGGCCAGAGCATGGGCGCCTGGTTCACCGCCTGGATGGAGGACGGCTTCACCCCGGAGGGCGCCGAGAGCTTCGCCGCGCTGCGCGCCCGCGCGGTGGTGGCGGTGAACACCGCCACCGGCCATCCGCCGCCGGTGCTGGTGGTGGCGCATGGCGCGCTGTTCCGCGCCCTGCGCACGGCGATGGGGCTGGAGGCACAGGCGCGCACCCGCAACGGCGTGCCGTTCTTCTGCGCCCCGCCCAACGATCCCGGCGCCGCCTGGACGCTGACCCCGGCCGAGCCGGGGGCCGCGCTCACGATGTAGCCGCCGCCAGCGCGGGCGCCCGGGCCGGGGGGCGCGGATGGCGGCGGTAGCTGCGGGATTCGTCGTGGCTCAGGACCGCCCCACCCGCCAGCACCACCCGCGCGCCCCGGGCGCGGGCGCGCAGGCAATAGTCCACGTCGTTGCCCGCCGCGGGAAACGCGGGATTGAGCCCCCCCAGGTCCTGCCACAGCGCACGCGGTGTCAGCAGGCAGGCGCCGGTGACGGCCGCCACCTCCTGCGTCGGCCAGGCGCCGCGGGCGGCGGCGAAGCGATGCGGATGGCGGCAGGCGCCGTCCGGCCCCAGGGCGATGCCGACATGCTGCACCCCGCCCTCGGGATACATCAGTCGCGCGCCGACCACGCCGGTGCCGGGTTCGGCCAGGGCGTCGGCCATGCGGGCGAGCCAATCCGGGCGCCGCGGCGCGACGTCGTCATTCAGCAGGCAGAGCAGCGCGCCGGAGGCGACGCCGGCGCCGTGGTTGCAAGCGGCGGCGAAATTGAACCGCCGCGCCGGCAGCCAGAGCGGGCGCACCCGCGCCGGGTCCAGCCGGCCGATCAGCCGCCGCTGCACCGCATCCGGCGGGTCCGGCTGGGCCAGCACCAGCACCAGGTCGAGGGCGGGATAGTCGGTGCCGTCGAGCACCGCGCGGAGCGAACGCGCGACCGCCCCGCCGCGGGCGGTGCTGGGCACGATCAGGCTGACCGGGGGATGCGGACCGCGCGGCGCGACGGAGCGGGGCGGGGCCTCCGCTTCCGGGCCATCCGCGGCCAGCGCGGAATGCGCCAGGGCCGCGCGCAACCGGCGCGGCAGCGCGGCCGGAGCCCGCAGCAGCCCGCGCGCCAGAACCGCGGCCAGCAACGGTGCGGTGGCGGAGGCCAACCGCAGCGCGGCCTCGGGCCGGGAGATGGGCACGAAGCCGGGCGCGACGGGCCCCGGGGGCAGGAACACCACCCGGCCCGCGCCGGGGCCGACATGCCAGCCGCCAGCGGAATCGAGGACGCGAGGAGGCAGGGGCACCGGCATGGCACCATCCTGCCGGTGCCGGATGAACGAATCCTTGCCGCCCGCGAGGCTACCCGATCACGATCCGCGGCCCCGCCGGCGCGCCCGCCAGCCGCGCCCGCACCGCGCCGGCCACCGCGGCGAAAGCCTGGCCCGCCGGGCTGTCCGGCGCCTCGGCCGCGACCGGCGTGCCGGCATCGCTGCCGGTGCGGATCTCAAGCAGCAGCGGCACCTCGCCCAGGAACGGCGCGCCCAGCCGCGCCGCCTCCGCCCGTGCCCCGCCATGGCCGAAAATCTCCGCCCGATGCCCGCAGGCCGGGCAGCAGAAGAAGCTCATGTTCTCGACGATCCCCAGCACCGGCACCGAGACCTTCTCGAACATCCGCACCCCGCGTCGCGCGTCGATCAGGGCGATGTCCTGCGGGGTGGATACGATCACCGCCCCGGCCAGCTTCACCCGCTGCGCCATGGTCAGCTGCGCGTCTCCGGTGCCGGGCGGCATATCGACGACCAGGATGTCGAGCGCGCCCCATTCCACCTGGCCCAGCATCTGTTCCAGCGCGCCCATCACCATCGGGCCGCGCCAGATCATCGGCGTCTCCTCCTCGACCAGGAAGCCGATCGACATGCATTTGAGGCCCCAGGCCTCGATCGGCACCAGCTTCTCCCCGCGCAGGTCCGGCCGCCGGCGCAGCCCCAGCATCCGCGGCAGCGAGGGTCCGTAGATATCGGCGTCCAGCAGCCCGACACGCAGCCCGTCGCGCGCCAGCGCCACCGCCAGATTGACCGCAACGGTGGATTTCCCCACCCCGCCCTTGCCGGAGGCGACCGCGACGATCGCGCCGACCTCCGGCAGCAGGATCCCGCCCTTCGCCGGCCCATGGCCCGGCCCATGCGCCGGTGGGGGCGGCGCCGGCGCCGCCGGCGCCTTGTGCGCGGTCAGCACCGCGGTGGCGTTGCTCACCCCCGGCTGGGCAGCCAGCACCCGCTCCACCTCGCGGCGCACCGGCTCCATCCGCGCCGCCTCCGCCCGGTCGGTCAGCAGCGTCACCTGCACCAGCCCGCCGCGCAGCTCGATCCCCTCGATCCGCCCGGAGGTCGCCAGATCGCGCCCGTCCGGATCGCGGATGCCGGCCAGCGCGGCGCGCAGGGATTCGACGGTGGGGGCAGGGCTCATGGGGTAGCATCCTTGGCGGCCGGGGCGGTGCGCAGATAGCCCAGGAACGGATTGTCGGGCGAGAGCACGAGCCGGTTCGCCGGGCGCGCCAACCCCTTCCGATACGCCTGCAAGGTGCGCCAGACGCGGTAGAAATGCGGATCCTGATCGACCGCCTTGGCATAGATCGCGATCGCCTGTGCCTCCCCCTGCCCGCGCAGCGCGGCGGCCTTGGCATTTGCGTCCGCCAGCAGCACGGTACGTGCGCGCTCGGCGCCGGCGGTGATCTTCTGCGCCGCCTCCGCCCCCTTGGCGCGCAGTTCGGCGGCCACCCGCTCGCGCTCCGAGCGCATGCGCGCCAGCACCGCGTCGGTGTTCTGCACCGGCAGGCCGGTGCGACTGATCCGCACGTCGGCCACCTCTACTCCGAACGGTGCCGAGGCCTGGCGCACCTGTGCGATCACCGGCGCCAGCACATGGGTCTTCGCCGACCCCAGCACCGAGACCAGGCTGTTCGAGGCCAGCACGTTGCGCAGCGAGGCCGAGACCACCGCGTCCAGCCGGGCCCGGATCGCCCCCGGAACGGGCCCCACGGTCTGATAGAACGCCAGCGGGTTGACGATCCGGTATTCCACGAACCCATCGACGATCAGCCGTTTCTGGTCGCCGAGGATGGTCTCCTCGGCGGGGAACCGATCCATCTGCAACCGCTTGTCGAACAGGATCACCGTCTGCACGTACGGGGTCTTGAAATGCAGGCCGGGCTTGTCGATCACCGCGATCGGCTTGCCGAACTCGGTGATCAGCGCCTCCTGGGTCTGGTTCACCGTATAGACGCTGCCCGAGATGGTGAGCAGCACCACCACCGCGACCGCGATGGCAATCAATACCGACGGTCTCATTTCTTGCCTCCCGCCGGCGCCGCGCCGGACACCCCGCCCGCGGACACCGCACCCGACGTCAACGGCAGCATCGGCAACACCCCGTGCAGGCCGTTGCCCACCACCAGGGTCGAGGCGTGCTCGAGCACGCGTTCCATCGTCTCGATATAGATGCGTTCCAGGGTGACCGATTTCGCCGCCCGATACGCCGCCTCCACGCTGTCGAAGCGTTGCGCGCCGCCGGTGGCGCGGGCGATGGCGGCGGCTTTCGCGCCCTCCGCCGCCAGCACGATCTGCGCCGCCTGCCCGCGCGCGCGGGGGACGATGTTGTTTCGGTACGATTCCGCCTGATTCACCGCCCGGCGCGCATCCTCCCGCGCCGCCTGCACGTCGCGGAACGCCGGCAACACCTGCGCCGGCGGATCGACCCGCTGCAGCTGCACCTCGGTCACCTCGATGCCGGCATGGTATTCATGCAACCGCTCCTGGGCGGATTTCAGCACCGCCTGTTCGATCGCTGCCCGGCCCGAAGTCAGCACCGGATCGAGCGACATCAGCCCGATCACCTCGCGCAGACTGCTCTCGGTCACCTGCTTCACCAGCAGCCGCGGGCCGCGCACATGAAACAGATATTCCTTCGGATCGACGATACGCCAGAACACGGTGGCGTTGACGGCGACGATGTTCTCGTCGCCGGTCAGCAAATGGCTTTCGGCCGGAACCTGCACCGGCCCGCCGGTCTCGGGGCTGTTGGCGACGAAGCCGACATCGGTGCGATTGATCCGCGTCACCGGCGGCAGCAACACCGTCTCCACCGGCCAGGGCAGATGATAGTTCAGCCCCGGCGGCGTGCTACCGACGAAGGCGCCGAACCGCAGCACCACACCCAGCTCATCGGGCTGCACCACATAGAATCCGCTCACCAGCCACAACACCACCAGACCGATCAGCCCGAGCAACAGCATCCGCGGGCGCAGCCCCGGCCCACCCGCGGCCAACCGACGCAACCGGGCAATCACCGGCCCCAGATCCGGCGGCCTCCGCCCACCGCCCCCACCACTCCACGGCCCACCCGGCGGCACACTGCCACCCCAAGGCCCTCCCCGGCCCGGCCCATCGTTCTGTGCCATGATGCGTCCGTTTGCTCGCTGTTGGGAGAAAGGCCAGGGGGGCGCTGCCCCCCTGGACCCCCTGCCAAGGGCTGGCCCTTGGAACCCACAGTTTGGGTTCGGAGCGGGAGGGGGGCGTGGCGGGAGCGGGGTAACGGCG
>JAKBCO010000006.1 GCA_021807785.1 Pseudomonadota bacterium | reverse complement strand
TCCGCCGCAGCGCGGTGGCGAGTTTTTCTCCCGACATCCCGCTCGATGACGGGGCCGAGATCGCCGGGATGACGGCAGTGCATACCCCGGGCCATGCGTCGGATCATCTCTGCTATGCGCTGCCGCGACCCGGGGCACCGCCGCTGCTGTTCTCGGCCGATCACGTGATGTCGTGGAGCTCCTCGGTGGTCTCGCCGCCGGATGGGGACATGGGGGCCTATTTCGCCTCCCTGCGCCGGCTGCTGGACCGCGATGACGAGTGGTTCCTGCCCGGCCACGGCCCGCCGCTGCCGGAGCCGCGCAAGCTGACCCGCGCCCTGCTGTTCCACCGGATGGAGCGCGAGAGCGCGATCCTGGCGCGGCTGCGCCGGGCCCCGGCCGACACGCCGGCGCTGCGCGACGCGCTGTATTCGCAGACCCACCCGCGGCTGCAACGCGCCGCCGAGCGCAACGTGCTGGCGCATCTGATGAAGCTGGAAGCGGAGGGGCGGGTCCGGCGGGAGGATGAGGTGTGGGCGGCGGCGTGAGCGTGGCGCCCTGCCCTACCCGCGCCCCGCCACCGGCAACTCCGCCGTCAGCACCGACCCGGTCGCGGATTCGGTGATGAACAGCCGCCGCCGGTCGGCCCCGCCGAACGCGACGTTGGTGGTCATCATCCCCGCGCAGGAGCGCAGCCGGAACAGCGGCTCGCCCAGGCGCGAGAACACCCAGACGGTTCCCATCCGCGCATGGGCCACCACCAGATTGTCCTCCGCGTCGGGCAGAATCCCGTCCGGACCGCCGCCCGGCCCGCCCGACATCTGGATGAAGCAGCCCACCCGTCCCGGCGCCCGCTCCGGCCCCAGCAGCGGCACATGCCAGATCGCGTTGGCCCGCGTCACCGCCAGCAGCACCGCGGTCTCGTCGGCGGTCAACGCCAGGCCGTTGGGGCTGGGCACGTGGTCCAGCAGTACCTCGGCCACCCCTGCCGCGGTCAGGCGGACCAGGCGGCCGATCGGGTTCATCAGGCTGCTCTCGCCCTGGTCGGTGAAATAGATGTCGCCGTTGCGGGCAATCACCAGATCGTTCGGGCCATGCAGCTTCGCCCCCGGCAACTCGGGCAGGACCGGTTCGATCCGCCCGGTCTCCGGATGCAGCCGGACGATGCCGCGCAGCCGGTCGGCGATGAAGATCGCCCCGTCGGCGCGGATACGCAGCCCGTTGGGGCGACCGTCATACTCGGCCGCGACGTCCCAGGCGCCGGCGGGCGACAGGCGCAGGATGCGCCCGTGCGCCAAGTCGGTCATCAGCAGATTGCCGGCGCGATCGAAGCCGGGGCCCTCCAGGAAGCAATCCACCGCGCGATGGTGGTGACGCTGCATCCATGACGGCCGGTCGCGGCGCAGGGCGGCGGGGACGGTGGCGAAGACCTCGGTCGGCAGTTCCCGCGGCGGCGGGTACATCACGCGCGCCCGATCCCGCGCACCAGCCGCCCGGGCCGGGCGCCGGTGGCCGCACCGTCGCGGCGGACGATTTCGCCGGCAACGATGGTGGCGCGGTAGCCGTCCGCCCCCTGCATCAGCCGCCGCCCGCCGGCGGGAAGGTCGTAGACCACGCGCGGCGCCTGCACCTTCAGCCGATCGTAGTCGATCAGGTTCAGATCGGCGCGCAGCCCCGGCGCCAGCACGCCACGATCATGCAGGCCGATCGCGCGCGCGTTGTCGCGGGTCAGCCGGCGGACCATCCATTCCAGCGGGAACCGGCCGGTGGCGCGGTCACGGGTCCAGTGGGTGATGGCGTAGGTCGGGGCGGAGGCGTCGCACAGCACGCCGACATGCGCGCCGCCGTCGCCCAGCCCCAGCAGCGTGTGCGGATGCGCCATCATCGCCCGCACCGTCTCCAGGTTGCCGGCGGCGTAGTTGCTGAGCGGACGATAGAGGATGGTCCGCCCGCCGTTCTCCAGCAGCCGGTCATAGGCGAGCGCGGCCGGGTCCTGCCCCAGCCGGCGCGCCTCGGCGCCCAGGCTGCGGTCGGCCGGCGGTTCGTAGTCCGGCGGATCGCCGAGCGGGAAGATGCGGTCCCAGTGCCGCAGGCGGAAACTGTGTTCGCCCGCGGTGAGCTCGGCCAGCAGCCGGGCCCGCAGCGCAGGATCGGCAAGGGCGGCCAGGCGGCGGGGGAACGGCAGGCCGGCCAGCGGGCGGAAGGACGGGCAATCCACGAACGGGTGCTGCGAGAGCTCAAAGCCCAGCAGCACCCCGGTCGGGCGCGAGAGCACCTGGCCGGTCATGGCGAGGCCGTCGGCATTGGCGCCGGCGATCTTGTCGAGCAGCACCCGCCATTCCGCGGGTTTGCTGTCGCGCTCGAGGATGGTCATGGTCATCGGCCGACCGGAGGTGGCAGCGAGCCGGCGCAGCATGGCAAATTCTGGCTCCAGCTCGGCGCCGAAATCCGAAATCACCTGCAACCAACCACGCCCGGTGGCACCCACCGCGGCGGCGATGGCGGCGAGTTCGGCCTCCTCGGCGGTCAGGGTCGGGATCGATTCGCCGGCCAGGGTACGGTGGTTGAGCGTGCGGGAGGTGGAAAACCCGAGCGCCCCGGCGGCGATCCCCTCCGCCGCCAGCCGCGCCATCGCGGCGCTGTCCGCGGCGGTGGCCGGTTCGCGGGCGACCGCGCGCTTGCCCATCACATGCACCCGCAACGCCGCGTGCGGGACCTGGGTGGCGACGTCCAGGTCGAAGCGACGCGCCGCCAGGGTATCGAGATAGTCGGGGAAGCTGGTCCAGTTCCACGGCAGCCCCTCGGTCAGCACCGGCTCGGGGATGTCCTCCACGCCTTCCATCAGCTCCACCAGCCGGGCCCGGTTTTCCGGCGCGCAGGGCGCGAAGCCGACGCCACAGTTGCCGACCAGCACGGTGGTGACGCCGAGCGCCGAGGAGGGCGTAATCTCCTCCGACCAGGTCACCTGGGCGTCGTAATGGGTGTGCGGATCGACGAAGCCCGGGGTGACGATCAGGCCGGCGGCGTCGATCTCCTCGGTGCCGCGGCCGGGAATGCGGCCGATCGCCTGGATCCGCCCCCGGGCGATGGCGATGTCGGCGGAGCGAGGCGGGGCGCCGGTGCCGTCGATGACCAGGCCGTTGCGGATGACAAGGCTCGGGGTATCGGACATGGTTTCCTCCTGCGGTCTTTGGCCGCGCCGGGGACGGTAGGAGCCGGGGGCGGGCGGGGCAAGACCGCGCTCAGAGCTGTTACCGCAAATTGGGAATGTCCCCTTTCTGCAAAGTTGGAATGTCCCATTTTGCGGCGATGAGGCCGGGGGGCAATGCGCGAAGGATGTCTTCTGATTGTAACCGCTCACCCCCCCCGTCCGCAGCCCGAGCCGTTGCGGTCGCAATTGTACTTGTTATGGTGAGGGGAGGTCCGATCCACCGTATCCGTGAATCGGGAAACCCTCCTCGTCCTCTCGAAGGATGATCTCGTGCCGTGGTCCGGGCCCGAGCGGCGCAGATCGGCACGTTGGCCGCGCGCATCGCGGCATTGGAGGCAAGGGCTAACGCCGCGCCGAAGACCCCGGGCACCTCAAGCACGCCACCCTCGACAGGGCAGACGCCCAATCCGCCCGAAGACGCCTCGCATCGGTCGCCTCTGTGTAAGCCGCGCGTTGGCAGAGCACCTCGATCGCGTCATCGAGGCAACGCTGGCCGCCTCCCCGCATTGCGCCCATGCGCTCGGGCCCGCCAAGCACACCGACATCCACGCCTATTCCCATATCGAGTTGCCCCATCAGCCCGGTCGTCGCCCGTATCAACCGCCGTCACGATGTCCGCCCCTGCTGTCGCAAGCGCGTCGTTGCACCGCCTCGGTGGTGACCATGTTCCTGGGTGGTGCGGCCTCGCGGGTTTGGGCGTCCGGTAGCCGATGAGGGAAGTTGCGCGTGATGGCGATCGGCAGGCGACGCGAGGCCCTGAAGGACCACGCGCGCAAGATCAAGGCGATAGGGAGCGACGGCCAGGCCGAACGCCTGCGAGCGGGCATTGCGCCCTTCGGTGATCTTCGGCCGGGTCGCTGGAGGGTTCCACCCCGAATAAGGGGCCGCCGTCTATGCCGTCGCCGCAACCTTGATCGCAACCGGTCGCCTGCACGGCATCACCGCGTTCACGGCAATACGCGCAGCCCTCGCGGGCCAAGCGGTCATCCGACCGGATGACCCCGAACGGGGGGTAAGCGGTGACCTCCTGCGAGTCCGACTGCTAAGCGTTCGTCAACCGGGCAGAATCTGCTCAGAAACCGCGGCGCGGTTGTCAAATCCCGCGCCGCGCCTGGCCACGCCCTGCGCTATTTCGGCGCCGGATGCCGATCGAACAGGATCCGCGCCAGGGTGTCGACGTCCTTCGCATGCACCGGGGCATGAAAGACGTTCTTCATTTTCAACACCTCGACCTTCCACGTCCCCAGTGCCAGATGTGGCTGCCCGTTGACGAAATCGGCGGAGTGGCAGGTGCTGCAACTCGCGTTGAGCAGCGCCGCGCCGTGGCCGGTGAAATGCGGCCCGGGGTAGGGCAGGGTCACCGTCTCGGATTTCCAGGTGACGGCAAAGGCGCCGCCGCCGGCGGCCAGCAGCGCGCCGGCGGCCAGAGCAGCGCCGATGGCAAGGCGGGGAAGGCGTTGGGTCATGGGGTTTCTCCTGCTCCCGCGGTCATACGGCGCGCATATCGACATGCTCGATAGCGTTGTACAGGAACCCGCCCGGGTTCCAGCCCGCCACCATCGGCTGCACCGCGCCGGCGGCATTGGTGGCGCGTACCAGCAGCCGCACCGGCCCCGGTTTGGCCGGCGTGAAGGACAGCGACCATTCGCGCGAGGCATACGGACCCCAGTCCTTGCCCAGCGCCGCGTCCTTCCAACTGGTTCCGTTGTCGGCCGAGACCGCGACGGCGGCCAGCGCGCTGCCACCGCCGAAGGCGAAGCCACGCAGCAGGGTGGGCTTGTGCGCCGGCAGATGCGCGCCGTTCGTCACACTGGTGAAGAAGCTGCGGGGGTCCATCGCATTGATCGGTACGAATTTCACCCCGGTCTGGCCCGGTGTCATCGCTCCGTTCGGCGTGTCGGGGATGGTGTAGGCGGGGTTCATCCAGAACCCGGTGCCGGGATGGGTGGTGACGGTGATGCGGGTCAGCATCTTCACCCAGTAGGTGGCGTACCAGCCGGGCACGATCAGCCGGATCGGGAAGCCGTTCAGCAGCGGCAGGTTCGCCCCGTTCATCTCGTAGGCGACCATGGTGGACGGATCGGTCGCGCGGGCGAGGGGAAGCACCTTGTAGAACAGGGCGTGCGGCGGGATCGGCTCGATCAATTCCTCGATATTGTGGAACGCGACATGGGTGGCGCCTGGTTTCACGCCGGCGCGGTCCAGCAGCGCGGCCAGCGGGACCCCGGTCCACATGGCGTTGTACATCGCCCCGTTGCCCCATTGCGCGCCGGCGACGCGGGGTTCGATCAGGCCGCGGCTGTTGCCCGAGCACTGGTTGATCGCGGCCTGCTTGTGCGCGGGGAACTTGCCGGCGAGTTCGTCCAGGGTGAGTTCGAACGGATGCGCCACGTCGCCGTCGATGCGCAGGCGGTATTTCCCGACGTCGATCGCGGTTGGGAAATCGGGGATGTGCCAGCGGACATAAGCCTGGTCGTTGGGGATGAACAGATGCTTGCGGAACACGTCCCACGGGGTTTCCAGCAGCGGGGCGCGCACGCGCTGGAGGATCATCTGCTGCTTGCCCGGGAACAGTCCGGGCTTGGTCAGCGGGCGGAGTCCATTGGCAAAGGGCAGCCGAACCTCGGATGCGGCGAGGGCGGGCGACACGAGCAGCGCGGCGCCGCCGCCCAATATGGCACGCCGGCCGAGCGCGGCGCCGGGATTGGCTGGCATCTCACCGAGCCTCCTTTCTGAATTGCAGAAGTTTTGCCCCGCATTACTGGGTTTCTCTGCCAATATTCCGCCCAAAATCGCAAGTCAATAGAAATCTATTGTCGCATCTCAGCAGGGAGCCGCGCGGCTGGCTGGCCGCGATCCTGATCCGCAACAACAACGGAGCCTGTGGCGTTGCTTGGTCTCGGCCGCGCGCGTCGGCACTGCGGGAGCTACCCGCCGCTACGGCGCGCCGCCCGGGCCCGGCATCGTCAGCGGTTCGCGCATCGGTGGCAGCAGCGCCGCCGCATAGGCGGCCGGGTGGCCGATCAGGTAGTGCGCAACCTCCAGGTCGAGTTCCTGGCCCACGGCGGCGGGGCAGCCGGCCCGTACCGCCAGCGCCTCGGCCGGCGGCACCGGGGCGCGCAGGCGGCGCTCCGCCACCAGCGCGCCCAGCATCGGCTGCACCCCCTCCTCCAAGGCGCCGAGCTGACGCTCCACCGCCCGGAGCCCCAGGCTGGTGCAGACCTGCGGCAGCACGCCCAACCCTTGCAGCGGCCAGCCACGCGGGGCCAGCACCCGGCTCCAGGTGAGGAACAATTCGCCGCCGCCCGGCATCCGGGTGAAGCGCTGCACCAGACCCTTGCCGAAGGTCGAACTGCCGACCACCACCGCCCGGCCGCGGTCGGCCAGCGCCGCGGCCAGGATCTCGGCGGCAGAAGCGGTGCGCCCATCGACCAGCACCACCACCGGCAGCCCCTCCGCCAGCTCCCCCGGTGCCGAGCGCCAGATGGTATCGGCGGCCTTGTCACGCCCCTCGGTGCGCGCCACCACGCCGGCGCCCAGAAGCCCATCGGCCACCGCGACCGCCTGCGCCAGCAGCCCGCCCGGATCGCCGCGCAGGTCCAGCACGATCCCGTCCGGCGGCGGCGTGGTGGCCAGCCCCTGCGCCACCGCGGCGGCGAATCCGGCCTCGGTGGCGCGGTTGAAGCGGCTGATGCGCACCACCACCATCCCGGCCAGGACGGTGCTGGTAACACTCGGCGGCGGGACCCGATGGCGCAGGATGCTGGCGGATCGCGGCTTGCCGTCCCGCGCGACCCAGCGCAGGCGCACCAGGCTGCCGTCCGGGCCGGCGAGCCGCGCCTGCAACGCCACGATCCGCTGCCCGGCCACCGCCCGGCCGTCGAGCGCCAGGATCACCGCGCCCGGGCGCAGCCCCGCGCGCGCCGCTGGCCCGCCCGGGGTGACCCTGCCCGCGACCACACGCCGGGCCTGGCGGGCCAGCCGCAGCCCGATCCCCGGCCCGCCGCCGCGCGCCGCCTCGTCCGCCGCCGCCTGCGGGGGCGGCACGTAGCGCGAATACGGGTCCATGTGGTCGAACATTTCATCGAAGAAGGCGCCGATCATCCCCTGGGTGCCGGCCCGGCGCAGCGCCGCCGAGCGGACCACGGCGGCAGCCTGCAGGGTGGCGGCCAAGCTCGCCCAGTCCGCCGCGCGCTCGGTCAGCGGGGCCAGCAGGGACAGGATTACGCCGCGCCGCGCCGCCAGCACCACATGCCCCGAGCGCAAAGTGACGGTCAGTTCCGGATCGAGCGCGGTGATCCCGCGCAACCCCCAGAGGGTCAGCTGCGGCACCGTGACCGGTTCCAGGGCGCGTGGCGCGATGAACCGCAGGGCAGCCGTATAGACCTGCTGCGACAGGCCGGCATCGAACCCGGGCGCGGCGGAGGCGCGCGCGGTCGGACCCGCCAGAGCCAGGAACAGGAACAGGAGAGAGAAGCCTCTCACCGGCGCCGCGACCGCTTCCCCGAATGCGCGCCGCGATGGGTGGGTCGCGGCGCAACGCCCGCCAGGAGCTGGAACACGAGACCGCCGGTGGCCGGGGTCGCCTCGGCCAGCCGGACCTCGATCGCCTGGCCCAGGCGGAAGGTCAGGCCGGTGCGGCTTCCGGTCAGGGCGCCCGCGCGCCGGTCATGGTGGTAGAAATCTTCCGGCAGGCTGCGACGCGGGACAATGCCCGAGGCCCCGTTTTCGGGCAGCGTGACGAAAATGCCGAAACCTGTGACCCCGGAGACACGGGCGGCGAAGACATCCCCCTCCCGGCCAGCCAGGAAGGAAGCGAGGTAGCGGTCCATCGCCTCGCGCTCGGCGGCCTGGGCACGGCGTTCGGTGGCGGTCAGGTGATCGCCGAGCACGGCGAGGTCCGTCCCCGGCGCCTCGCCCAGCAGGGCGCGATGGACCAGCAGGTCGGCGTAGCGGCGGATCGGGCTGGTGAAATGGGTATAGGCCGGCAGCGCCAAGCCGAAATGCCCGGTATTCTCGGGCGCGTAGATCGCCTGCGACTGGGCGCGCAGGATCAGCTCGTTGACCATAGGCGCCGCGTCGGTGCCGGCGACGCGGCGCAGGATGCGGTCCAGATCCCGCCCGCTGCCGCCCGGGGCCAGCGTGAGATCCATTGCCGCCAGCACGTTGCGCAGTTCCACCAGCTTCTCCGCCGCCGGCGGGGCATGGGTGCGGAACAGCGCCGGGGCGCGGCGGGAGAGCAGGGTGCGCGCGGCGGCGACGTTGGCGGCGATCATGAACTCCTCGATCAGCCGGTGGCTGGCCAGCCGCGGTCGGGGCCGCACATCCGCCACCCGCCCGTTCGGGTGCAGGATGACCTGGCGCTCAGGTAGATCGAGATCGAGCGTGCCGCGCGCGTCCCGGGCGGCGCCGAGCGCGGCGAAGGCGGCGTACAGATTGCCCAGCACCGAAGCCGGCAGATCGAGGCGGACGCGGCCGTCCTGGGCCTCCTGCGCCGCCTCGTAGGTCAGGCGCGCGGCACTGCGCATCAGGCCGCGGGCGAAGCGATGGGCGGTGGCGTTACCGGCGCGGTCGATGGCGATCTCGGCGAAGACGCAGGCGCGGTCCTCATGCGGGCGCAAACTGCACCAATGGGTGGACAGCGTCTCCGGCAGCATCGGTACCACCAGATCGGGGAAATAGACGCTGTTGCCGCGGTCCCTTGCCGCGAGGTCCAGCGCGGTCCCGGGGGTGACGTAATGGGCGACGTCGGCGATGGCGACGATCAGCCGGTGGCCGGTCGCAGTGGGTTCGGCGAAGACCGCGTCGTCGAAATCGCGCGCGTCGGCGCCGTCGATGGTGACCAGGGGCAGGGCGCGCAGATCCTCCCGCCCGGCGGCGTCGGGCGGGCCGGCGGCCTCGGCTTCGGCGAGCGCGGCGGCGGGGAACGCCTCCGGGATGGCGTTGGCAACCAGGGCCAGCCGGCTGATCGCGCGCGCGTCGCCGAGCCGGCCCATCCGCGCGATCACCCGCGCGGGACGTAATCCGTAGCCGCGCCCGGGCAACGGCTCCGCCTGCACGATCTCCCCAGGCTCGGCTCCGCCGGAGGCCCCTTGCGGCACGATCCATTCGGCGCGGGCGCGGCGCTCGGTGGGGGCGAGCCGCCCAGCCTCGTGCGGGGCAGTGGAGGGGTGGAACACGGCCAGGATGCGAGCTGGGGAGTCGGGCAGGATCTTGACCGTCCGACCTTCATAGAGGCCGGGCCCGGCCGGGCGCAGCCGCGCCAGCACCCGCTGCCCGGGGGCGAGCGCGGGCTGACCCGGGGGTTCCGGGGCCATGAGGATGCGCGGCGGGTCCGGGTCCGGCCAGGATTCCGGGCGGCCCAGCGCATCACCGTCGGCGTCGGTGCCGGTGATGCGGACCAGGATGACAGGCGGCGGGCGGCGGGGCATGGCGGGTCCGGGAGCGCGGTCCCGCCGAGGCGCTGGTCGCGGCGGTCAGCTTTCCAGCTCGGTATCCCAGTACAGGAAGTCGCGCCAGCTCTCGTGCAGGTAATTGGGCGGGAAGGCGCGGCCCTGGTCCTGCAATTCCCAGGTGGTGGGCTGGCGCGGATGGGCGCGCGGGAACATGGCGCATTCGCGCGGCAGGCGGGAGCCCTTCCGCAGATTGCACTCCCCGCAGGCGGTGACCACGTTCTGCCAGGTGGTGCGCCCGCCGCGGGAGCGCGGGATCACGTGGTCGAAGGTGAGCTCGGGCGCCGCCCGCCGCCCACCGCAATACTGGCAGCCGAAGCCGTCGCGCAGGAAAACGTTGAAGCGGGTGAAGGCGGGGCGGCGGGCCGAGGGGATGTAGTCCTTGAGCGCGATTACGCTGGGCAGCCGCATCCGCCGGGACGGGGAGCGCACCGCAATTTCGTACTCCGACAGCACCGAGACGCGATCGAGAAACACCGCCTTGACCGCGTCCTGCCACGACCACAGCGACAGCGGGAAATAGGAGAGCGGGCGGAAATCCGCGTTCAGCACCAGTGCGGGAAAACCATGTCCGCCATCGGGCACAGGCTCGGCCTCCTGCCGTGCGGAGGGGCGACGCGGGCAGGTCGCGCGCGGCGCCGGACTCCGTTGACCGGAGTATCGCAAGCGCGAAGATGGGCGGCAAGCGGCGGGGCGGGAAGTGTCACGCAACGGTCAGTTTCCCAGGCAGGGTGCGCCCGGGGCGCATGGTCGGCCAAGGCCGGCCATGCGGGCGGGCGGTCAGGCGATATGGCGGGCGAAGAACTCCAGGGTGCGGCGCTGCGCCAGCTCGTAGTCGGGCTTGCTGAAGCTGCCGCGCTCGTCGCAGCCGAAGCCGTGCTGGGCGCCGGCATAGACGTAGATTTCGGCGTTGGGTTGGGCGGCCCGGACCGCGTCCACATCGGTCATCGGGATGGAGGCGTCCTTCTCGCCGAAATGCATCTGCACCGGACAATTCCCTCGTTCCTCCCGCGTGCCGGGGATCCCGCCGCCATACCAGCAGGAGGCCGCGGCGAAGGCGCGCGAGCGGGTGGCACCCCACCAGGCGACGGTGCCGCCGAAGCAATAGCCGACGATGCCGAGTTTCCGGCCGGCGAGATGCGCCGCCGCCGCCGCGACATCCGCCATCACCTTGGCGTCGTCGAGCTGCATCCTGAGCTCGCGGCCCTTGCCGATATCGTCCTGGGTGTAGCCGAGTTCCACGCCTGGGCGGGCGCGGTCGAACAGCGCCGGCGCGCAGACCGCGTAGCCCTGGGCGGCGAAGCGGTCGGCCATGTCGCGGATATGATGGTTGACGCCGAAAATTTCCTGGACGACCACCAGCCCCTTGGTGGCAGCGGCATCGCCGGCGGTATAAGCCGACAGCTTGAACCCGTCGGCGGCGGTGAGCTCGATCATCTGGCCCATCGAAGCGTTCTCCCGTGTGTTGCGTTGATCGCGTGGCGCCACATTGCTCGCCGCGATGGGCGCGTCAACCAGGCCGGATCCGCGAAGTCGCAGCGTTCCACGGTATGAAACGCGATGCGGGGGCCTGGGCACGCTTGCCGGTGACCGATGGCTACCGTACGGTAGCCCTCCCCGAACCAGGACCTGACCATGACCGAACCCGCCCGCTATGATGCGATCGTGATCGGTGCCGGGATTTCCGGCATGTATCAGCTGCACAAGCTGCGCGCCCTTGGGCTGTCGGCGCTGGTGCTGGAGGCCGGCACTGGGGTGGGGGGAACCTGGTACTGGAACCGCTATCCCGGTGCGCGGTTTGATTCCGAGAGCTGGTCCTATGGCTATTCCTTTTCCCAGGAGATTCTGGACGAATGGGACTGGACCGAGCATTTCTCACCGCAGCCGGACACGTTGCGTTATCTGGACTTCGTCGCCGACAAGCTGGATCTGCGTCGCGACATTCGCTTCCGCTCCCGCGCAACGGCGGCGCATTGGTCGGAGACGGCGCGCGAATGGCGGGTTGCCACCGAGGACGGCGCGACGTTTCGCGCCCGCTTCCTGGTGACCGCGGTCGGCCCGCTGTCGGCGCCGACCTTGCCCGACATTCCTGGAATCGGCGATTTCCGCGGCCAGTCCTGCCACACCGCGCGCTGGCCGCACGAGCCGGTGGATTTCACCGGCAAGAGGGTGGCGGTGATCGGCACCGGCGCCACCGGGGTGCAGACGATCCAGGAGGTGGCGAAGACCGCGGGACGGCTGACTGTGTTCCAGCGCACGCCGAATTGGTGCGCGCCGCTGCTCAACCGCAAGATCGACCGCGACGAGATGGCGCGTATCCGCGCCGACTATCCGGCAATCTTCTCGCGCTGCCAGGAGACATTCGCCTGCTTCATCCATACGCCAGACCCGCGCGGTACCTTCGAGGTGAGTTCCAAGGAGCGGGAGGCGTTCTGGGAGCGGCTCTATAACGAGCCCGGCTTCGGCATCTGGCAGGGCAATTTTCGTGATATGCTGACTGACCGCGCTGCCAACGCGCTGATCAGCGAGTTCGTCGCCCGCAAGATCCGCGCCCGGGTTAAGGACCCGGCGGTGGCGGAGAAGCTGATCCCGAAGAATCATGGCTTCGGCACCCGCCGGGTCCCACTGGAGACCCGCTATTATGAAGTCTATAACCAGGACAACGTGGAACTGGTCGATCTGACCGAGACGCCGATCGAGCGGATCACCGCCGAGGGGCTGCGCACCTCGGCCCGCGCTTTCGAGGCCGACATCATCGTCTACGCCACCGGGTTCGACGCGGTGACCGGGAGCTTCGACCGCATCGACATCCGCGGCACCGAGCAGCGCAGCCTGCGCGACCGCTGGGCCGGCGGGCCGGAGACCTTCCTGGGCGTGCTGGTGGACGCGTTCCCCAACCTGCTGATGCTGATCGGCCCGCATATGGCGCTGGGCAACATCCCGCGCAGCATCGAATACAACGTCGAATGGGTGAGCGATCTGCTGGGCTACGCGGCAACGCGCGGGATCACCCGCATCGAGGCGGGGGACGGCGCGGTGGCCGAGTGGACCGCGCATGTGCGCTCGCTGGGGCAGGGGCTGCTGTCGAACGAGATCGACTCGTGGATGACCGGGGTGAATCGCAATGTGGCGGGAAAGAATGTGCGGATCATCAACCGCTACAGCGGCAGCGCGCCGGCCTACCGGGCGCGCTGCGAGGCGGTGGCGGCGGCGGGGTACGAGGGGGTTCGGCTGGAATAAAGGCGGGGTGATTTCCCGCTTGCGGCGCGGACTTCGCACCCGTTAAGAGCGACGCTCGGGCCCCGGGGTGCTGGGCGGCCTCATAGAAGCGCGGGCAGGGAACCAATAACCATGAGCCAAGCCTCCACTCGCCTCGATTCTGTTCCCGATACCAAGGCCCAGGCGGCCTGGGTGTTCCGGGTGTTGGGCGTGCCCGTTCAGTCCGGCCAAGGCAAGCCGGTGGAAGGGCTGCGCAAGCGCCTGTCCGACGACCTGAGGCGGCTCAAGGACCTGGCCAACCCGGAGATTGAGAAGGCGGTCGGCCCGCTGGTGGGCAGCATCACCCACGAGATGGATGCCGGGGACGTGGAGGCCGCGCTGCCGCTGCTCGGCCGGCTGGAGGAGGTTCTCACCGCCGCCGAACGCAAGAAATCTCCGCCCCCGCGCCCCAGCAGTCCGCCGACGCAGCGCGACCCGAACAAGGCGCTGCTCGGCGAGATCGAGGATCTGATGAAGATCCTGGATTCCACCGACAAGGAGGTGAAATCCGACGCCAAGAAGTTCGATGACTTCCTGCACCTGGACGACATCGTGCTGAGCGGTGTGATGAAGACGCCGGAGAAGACCGAGCTCCTGAAAGTCATCGACAAGACGGTGCGGACCGTTCTGCGCGGTCGCGAGACCTTCGTCACCCCCGCGCGCCAGCTGGAGGAGCGGATCAAGCTCAGCACCGACCAGGAGGTGCAGAAGAAGGCCGGCATTCAGAACCAGTGCGGCGCCAAGGTGCAGTATTGGGAGAGCCTGATCCCGCCGGGAATCCTCGACGAAGCGGCGCTGATCAAGGATCGGGTGGCGGCACTGACGGTCAAGCCGGGCAGCCCCGAACAGGGCAAGCTGAAGAGGGGTGCCGAGCAGAAGATCAGCGGCCTCAAGGGGCAGGTGGACGAGTTCAAGCAGATCGTCGAGGGCCATTCCCCCCGTTCATTCACCCGCACCGACCCGTTTGCGACCAAGATGCTGACTTCGCTCGACGGGGACGAGCGGAAGAAGCTCCAAGCGATGCAGGAGGAACTCGCTCGCGCCGGGCAGGTGTTTCTTGATGCCACGATTTCGGTCGAGAAGCTCAACGAGCAGGGAATCTCCGGTGATCAGCGAGAGACCCGCTATGATTTCCAGGAACTCTATGAAAAGATCATCGCCATCGGACTGCCGGAAGTCTGGTGGCCGCCGCGGCTGGTGGAGCGGGTGCAGGCGTGGCGCAAGGCGAGTCGGGTTCACAGCCAGGAAATGGCGAAGCCCAAGTCCACCGCCAAGGAGATCGGACAGGAATTGCTCGGCGCGTTCGGCCAGCTGGCCGACGGATTCTCGTTTGGCATGGATATTTTCAATTTTGACAATAGCTTCAAGCCGACCGAGAGTGGCCCGACCAAGCCGGACCACTCGCCGGAGGCTATCGCGGAGATCGCTGGCGGCGTCTGCGATATTCTGAACGGGCTGCCTGACCACGTGAAGGGGATTGTCTCCGGCGAGGACAAGGAGCAGCTGAAGGCGCTCAATCCGAAGGAGGCGATCGAGCTGGGCGAGCGCCTGGAGCAGGCCCTGGCGCTGGTCCAGAAGCCGACCGAGTTCGCAAACCAGGCGGCCGGGCTGATCGATGCGGTGGCCAAGTACGCCGGGACCGACTGGTACAAGACCTTCGATGCGAAGGTGGTGCCCGGGCTGGGTCTGGCCATCCATGTTTTCAAGCTGATCGACGCGATCAAGGAGACCGCCAAGAGCGCGATGCTGACCGCCAAGACGCAGCGGCTGGGCGTCACTTCGGACCAGCAGAACGCGACCGGGCTGCGCCAGGATGGCGGCACCACCACCGGGGCGCTGAAGAAGGCGGAGCAGTCGCAAAAGGAGTACACCGGTCGCAAGGGCTTGGAGGTATTCACCGAATCGGTGCATGTGACCGCCGAGGCGGTGAAGTTGAGCGGGGTTTCCGCGCCGGCGGGTTATGGGTTGAGCGCGACCGCACACGGAATCGAGCTGGCCGGCGCCATGGTGTTTGACGGCATCGACTGGAGTCAGGCCAAGGTCGCCAAGAAGTTGCTGGAGGATGCCCGCGCCGGCTCGATGATCGCGCAGCAATTGCTGTTCGAGAAATGCGAGACATACGCCAAGCTCTATCTTGCCATCCTGGTCCGCGAAGGGGATCCGCTCGGCAAGAAATATATCGCGGATCGCGGCATCACCCAGGATAGCCTTGATAAGCCGTCCTCGGTCTGGCTGCTGGGTGAGGCGCTGCGCGACGCGGTGCAGAAGGAGGACGATACCGAGATCGACGACAACCTGGCCAAGCATTTGGCCGGGCCGCTGGGCAAGCTGGCCGGGCGGATGAAGGATGGCGTGGTCGATGGCGTAACCTTCGTGGTGGAGAAGGGGCGGCAGGCGCTGGCGGAGGAATACGACCCGAACTGGAAGCCGCCGCGGGGCGTCTCGCTTGATCCCGCTGTGTGGACCGAGATCAAGGACTCCGCCGTCGATGATGGAGGCTTACGCAACGACACAACGGGCATCACCGCCGCGCTGACCAATCTGCAAAAGACCATCGGCGTGTATGACGAGCTGGCAAACCCGAAGAAGCCCCTGAAGAAGGGACAGAAGGCGCCTGGCGACAAGGACAAGCTGAAGGCGATCTCACAGGTGCTGCAACACATCGGCGTGGTCAGCGGCACCCTGAGCGGTTGGTCGCCGGTGCAGGGAAAGAACCCGCGCGAGGACCACGAGCCGATGCGCGCGGTGCTGGATGCGATGCACAAGCTGCTGACCGCGGAGACGAACAAATACAGGACCGCGGCGGGACAGCTGCCTGGTGTCACCCTGGGGCAGGATCAGGACGGCAACGCCGTCATCGACATTCCGCCCGCCGGCTGGACCGGGCTGGCCGCCGGCGGCAAGGTCAAGGACCAATGGGACCGAACCTGGCAGGGCGCGATCGACAGTATCGGCATCGCCGCAGAGGATTTTGGCACCTCCGGCCTGCTGGCGACGGTGCAGAAGGAGTGGGACGGGCTGCGCGAACTCGAGGACGGGTCGCAGATCGTCGATACCAAAAACGGCAAGCTGCTCTACAAGGCGCGCAAGGGCGCGCTGGACGCGCTGGGGGCTGCGCGCAACGCGCTGGGCCGGGTGGCGAAGTCGGTCCAGCTGTTTCCGAATCTGGCGGCTTTCGTCGGTGCGGCTCAGAAGGACATGGCGACCCGCACCCGGGCGCTGGACGATGCCATGTGCAGCGCCAACGTGTCCCTGAGCCTCAACTCCAAACCCGGCCTGCCTGCGCATGATCCGCAGTCCACCGCTACCGCGTTCCAGAAATGGGCGGGGATGTGGCTGACCTCCTGGACCTACGCCGCGCAACTCGGGTTCGTGAGCGCCGATGGCGGCAACGCGCTTTCGGCCGCGCTCAACGGGTTCGGCTCCGACTATGCCGCCTACCTGGCGTTGCAGCCAAATGCCGAGGATCGGCCGTCCAAGCGCGACACAGTGCTCGGCGACGGCGCCAAGGCGCTCAAAGCCTGCGACGCGCTGATGCGGGCGGAACCTTACGCCCCGGATTCGATTTTGGCGCTGGTGCGCGCCTACGCCACCGATGTGACCGCCGGTCGGCAGGCACTGGTGAAAGAGGTGTCCTCGGCGCAGGTGCTCGATCCAACGGCGCTGGGCGACTTGCAGAAGGCGATCCCGGGCGCGGTGGATCCCGGAGGGAAGGGGTTGATCGCGACCAACGATCTGCAAGGGCCGTGGGAAAAGGCCTACGCCGAATGCCTGAAGCAGGGGGTGGCCGCCAAGAGCGACTCCGGCGGGGCGCTGGGCAAGCAGCTGGGCAAGATCAAGACCGGGATGGAGGAGGCCAACACGTATCTGGCCACCGGAAAGTGCGATCCGAAGGACTTGCCCACGCTCTACAAGGCGATGGATGAGGTCCGTAAGCAGATCGGCGAGGCGATCAAGCTGGTCAACAAGCTGCTGGCTGCTCCGGGCTTTGCCGCCAACGATCAGATCATGGACCTGCTGAGCGCGTTGGGTGCGGAATTCAGCAACTATCTGGAGGTGATCGAGGATCGTAAAGGCAAGATCGAAGTGACGGCCGGTTCGATCGACGCCGACCAGTACTCCAAGGCAAAGGATGCGCTGGTCAAGCAGAAACTGGCGCCGAGCACCAAGACCGGGCTGGGTGACCTGATGAAGAAGGTCAAGGGCGCGAAGGGCAAGAGCCGCGACAAGGCGATCGGCAATCTGAAGAAGAAGATAGATGAAATAGTCCTGGCCGCGGAGCAGGCGATGGCCCAGTCCAAGCAGCCGCAGCAGCCGCCCAAGGGCAAGAAGGCGCCCGAGCCGGTGGTGCTGGATTACGCGCCATGGATCAACTACCTCAAGGAGATGAAGGCGGCCGCGAAGTAGTCACGGCGGCGGCGGCGTGACCTTGCATCGGTCGGCCGCCGCAGCTATGCGGAGGGAGGTCCGGAACGGTTCGGCACAGCCGCCGCGTTCCGGGCGGGCACGACATGGTGGTGGCATGAGTCATACCCTCGAGCAGCGTGGCGGCTCTCGGCGCACCACACCCCGCGCCGCGTTAGACGCTGAGGATGTACGGGCTGCCTATCGTCGCTGGGCCGGGGTCTACGACACCGGCTTCGGCCTCGTCTCCTCCTCGGCCCGCCGCGCGGCGGTCCGGGAGGCGAACGCCCTCCCCGGCCGGGACGTGCTGGAGATGGGCGTGGGCACCGGGTTGGCGTTGCCCCGCTATCGGCCCGAGAAATCCGTCACCGGCATCGACCTGTCGACGGAAATGCTTGCCCGCGCCCGGAGTCGGGTCGCCACCCTGGGTCTGGCGAATGTTACCGCGCTGCATGAGATGGACGCCGAGGCGACCAGCTTTGCGGACGCCAGTTTCGACATCGCCGTGGCGATGTTCGTCGCCTCGGTGGTGCCGCATCCGCGCCGGCTGCTGGCGGAAATGCGCCGGGTCGTGCGTCCGGGCGGGCACCTGTTGTTCGTCAACCATTTCGCCGCCGAGCGCGGGCCGCGCTGGTGGGCCGAATGGGCGCTGGCCCCGGCATCCCGCGCCCTGGGGTGGCATCCGGATTTCGCCACCGCAGCCTTATTCGTGCCCGAGGACATGGCCCGCATCAATGTGCGGCCAATGCCGCCGTTCGGGATCTTCAGCTTGGTACGGCTGCGGAATTAGCGGGCTTGCCGCATCCCCGCGGCGATCGCGGCCACGTCGCGGGCCACCTGTTCGTCATGCGCCGAGAACAGCGGCAGCTGCCCCACCGTTGCCACGCAGGCAGCAAGAGCCAGCAGCAGGACCAAGGGGAGCAAGCGGCGCATAACAGGTAGCCTATCACCGCGCGTTCGGGTTTGTCGCGTCCATCAGCATTCGGATCAGCCCATCCAGCTGATCGAGATCGCGGTAATGGATGCACAGCATTCCAGACGCCCCCTTGCTACGGAGGCTCACCCGCAGGCCAAGACGCTCCGAGAGATCCCGCTCAAGCGCCCGGATGTCCGGGTCCGGCGGCGGGCGCTTCGGCCGAGCATCGGGCAGGGCGATGAGGCGGTTCGCCAGATCCTCGGTCTGACGGACCGTCAGGCCCCGGTCCAGCACCCGTTGCAGCATGAGATCGGGGGCGGCATGGGTCAGCAAGGACCGGGCATGGCCGGCGGTGATCCGGCCGTCTCGCAGCGCGGCTTTCACCGGCTCGGTCGCGCCGAGCAGGCGCATCAGATTGCTGATATGGCCGCGGGACTTGCCCACCGCGACGGCCAGCGTTTCCTGGGTCAAGCCGAATTCGTCGAGCAGGCGTTCGTAGCCTTCCGCTTCCTCCAGCGGATTGAGGTCCTGACGCTGGAGGTTTTCCACCAGGGCGCCGGCAGCGGCATCGAGATCGGCGAAATCGCGGATCAGGGCAGGGACTTCGTGCAGCCCGGCGAGTGCCGCGGCGCGCCAGCGGCGTTCGCCGGCGATGATCTGGAACCGCGCCCGATCGGTGGGGCTGGGGCGGGCCAGGATTGGTTGCAGGATGCCGCGGGCGCGGATGGAGTCGGCGAGTTCGTTGAGCGCGACCGAGTCCATCGCTCCCCGCGGCTGGTAGGGCGACGGGTCCAGCAGGTCGAGCGGGAGGCTGCGCACATCGGCTGCCGCGGGGTCGGGCGCCAGGGCATTGGCGCCCATCAGGGCGGCGAGCCCCTTGCCCAGACGAGGGGGGGTGGTCATGCCCGGGCCTCCGCCCGGCCGCGGCGCAGCAATTCGGCGGCGAGCTTTACATAAGCCTGCGCGCCGGGAGATTTGTAGTCATACAGCAGCACCGGCTTCCCGTGGCTCGGCGCCTCGGTGATGCGGATATTGCGCGGGATGACGGTCTCGAAGACCGCGCCGCCGAAAAAGCCCCGCGCGTCGGCGGCGACCTGGTCGGACAGGTTGTTGCGTTTGTCATACATGGTCAGCACGATCCCGGACAGGCGGAGCGCGGGGTTGTAGCCGCGACGGATGGTCTCGATGGTGCGCATGAGGCCGCTGACCCCTTCCAGGGCGTAGAACTCGCATTGCAGCGGTACCAGCACGGAATGCGCGGCGACCAGGGCGTTGACCGTCAGCAGGCCGAGGCTGGGCGGGCAGTCGATGATCACGTAGTCATAATGAGGCGGATGCCGGCGGAGCGGGGCCAGGGCGTCGCGCAGGCGGGTCTGGCGCTGTTCCATGCCGGCCAGTTCGATCTCGGCGCCGGCCAGGTCGGGTTCGGCAGGGATGATGGCGAGGTTGGGGATGTCGGTCGCGCGGGCGGCATCCTGCGGCGGGGCGTGCAGGACCAGGACGCAGTAGCTGCCGAGAGTGCGATCCTCATGCGCGATGCCGAGTCCGGTGGAGGCATTGCCCTGCGGGTCGAGATCGATCAGCAGGACCGAGCGATCGGCGGCGGCCAGGGCGGTGGCCAGGTTCACCGCGGTCGTGGTCTTACCGACGCCGCCTTTCTGGTTGGCGATGGCGATAATCTGCGCGGGGAATGGATCAGCCGCTGGGGGCACGCCGGAGCTCAGTGATGCGGAGGATGACGGTGCCGGGGGTGGAACGGCCCGCGATCGTCTCCGCCCGCATGTGCCATTCCCGGGCGGCCTGCGTCAATTCTTCCGCGGCTTTCGGGCCCTTGGGAAATAAGGCGACCCCGTTGGGAGCCAGCAGCGGGGCTGCCAGCGTGAGCAACCGCGGCAGCGGCGCGAGCGCCCGGGCGGTGAGCAGCGGCGCGGGAGGCAGGGTGGCCGTTTCGATGCGGATCGGATGGATGGAGACCGGCGCGCCGGTGAGCCGGGCGGCTTCGCGGAGAAATGCCGCCTTGCGCTGATCCGCCTCGATCAGATCGAAGGTGATGCCGGTGGCGGCGGCCAGAATCAGCCCAGGAAAGCCGGCGCCGGAGCCGAGATCGATTGCCCGACTGACATTCGGTGGGATCAGGGGGATGAGCTCCAGCGCATCCGCGATGTGCCGCTCCGCCAGATCTGCGATATCCTCTCGCCCGACTAAGTTGATGGTGCGGTTCCAGCGGGTCAGCAGCAGGACGAACTCTTCGGTGTCGAACAATGCGTCACGTGACGCGACCTTCGGTGTCGAAAGATATATCACGCTGCCGCCCGCCGCAGTTGAGCCATCAGCAGCGCCAGGGCCGCGGGGGTCATGCCCTCCAACCGTGCCGCCGCTCCCAGCGAGGCCGGGCGGGCGGCCAGCAGCCGATGCCGGAGTTCGGCCGACAGCCCCGCAATACCCGCATAATCGAGCCCGTCGAGCGAAACCGTCTCGATGCGTTGGAAGGCGCGGATTTCCGCTGATTGCCGGGGCAGATAACCACGATACAAAGCCACCGCGTCAATATGCGCACGAACCCGGGGCGGCAGGCCGCGCAGCCACGGGAAGGATTCCGCCACGCCCGGGGCGCCGATCGCCAGCAGATCCAGCACCGACCGCCATGAGCCGTCAGCGCGGACTGTCACACCCAGCTTGGCCAAAGCGGCCGGCTTGCCCCCTTCCGCCTCGGCGCGGGCCAACCCCGCCGCCACTCCTGCTTCATGGGCAGCAAAACTCCGCGCGCGTTCCGATCCGACACAGCCCCAGGCCACCCCCCTCCGGGTCAGGCGAAGGTCGGCATTGTCCGCCCGCAGGGTCAAACGGAACTCCGAGCGGGAAGTGAACATCCGGTACGGTTCCGTCACCCCCCGCAGGGTCAGGTCATCGACCAGCACGCCGATATAGGCCTCCGACCGATCCAGCGTGACCGAGTCCGACGTGCCGCCGGCAAGACGGGCGGCATTCACCCCGGCCAGCACCCCTTGGGCCGCCGCTTCCTCATACCCGGTGGTCCCGTTGATCTGCCCCGCCAGAAACAGCCCCGGCACGGACCGCACCTGCAGACCCGCGGTCAACGCACGCGGATCAACGTAATCATATTCCACCGCATAGCCCGGGCGGAGAATCCGCGCATGCTCAAGTCCAGGAATGGTCCGCACCAACGCGATCTGCACCGCCTCCGGCAACGACGTGGAGATCCCGTTGGGATAGATGGTCGGATCCTCCAGCCCTTCCGGCTCGAGGAAAATTTGGTGCCGAGGACGGTCCGCGAACCGCGCCACCTTGTCCTCGATCGACGGACAATACCGGGGCCCGGGGCCGGAAATATTGCCGGCATGGATGGCCGAACGATGCAGGTTTGCCCGGATGATCGCGTGCGTCGCCTCGGTGGTGGCCGTGACGTGGCACGCCACCTGGGGCGTGGTGATGCGCGCCGTCAGCGGACTGAATGGCTCTGGTGGATCATCGCCCGGATCGGCCTGCAGCGTGGAGAAATCAATGCTGTCGCGATGCAGCCGCGGTGGCGTACCGGTCTTGAGCCGCCCGAGCGGTAGCGACAACCTGGTCAGCGTCTCCGCGAGGCCGATCGCCGGCGCTTCTCCCACGCGCCCGGCCGGCGTCTGGCGGTCGCCGATATGCACCATGCCGCGCAGGAAGGTCCCGGTGGTCAGCACCACCGCCGCCGCGCCAAAGCCGCAGCCGTCAGCAGTCCGGACCCCGGCAACGCGGCCGGCGGGATCGAAGATCAGGTCCTCGACCACGGCTTCCTCGATCACCAGATTGGGCGTCGCCGCGAGCAGCGCCTGCACGGCGCGCCGGTACAGCGCCCGGTCGGCCTGGGCGCGCGGGCCACGCACAGCCGGCCCCTTGCTGCGGTTAAGCAGCTTGAAATGGATGCCCGCTGCATCGGCGGCGCGCCCCATGATTCCGTCCAGCGCGTCGATCTCGCGGACCAGATGGCCCTTGCCGATCCCGCCGATCGCCGGGTTGCAGGACATTTCGCCAATGCTGGCGCGGCGATGCGTCAGCAGCAGGGTGGCGGCGCCGCAGCGGGCGGCGGCGGCGGCGGCTTCCGTCCCGGCATGGCCGCCGCCGATCACGATCACGTCGAATTTCCGAACCATGGCGTCAGTATAGCAGATCCCGCGTATGCCGGTGACAGGCGCGCGATTCTGTCAGCACCCGCCCCTCAAATCGCCCCAAACCCTCTTATACTCCCGCGGTCCCCACGGAACCCCACGCATGACCGAAGAGATCCGCCTCGCCGACTACCGCCCCCCCACGTTCCTGATCGACAGCGTCGCGCTCGACTTCACTCTCGACCCGCACGCCACCGTGGTGCGCTCGCACTTGGTGCTGCGCCGCAACCCAGCCGGCCCCGGCGGGGCCTTGCGCCTGGACGGGGCCGGCCAGCCGGTGCGCGCGGTCGCGCTGGACGGGGTGGCGCTCGGGCCAAATCACTGGCGGATGGACGGCAACACCCTGGTGATCGGCGCCCCGCCGGAGGCCGGCGTGCTGGAGGTCGAAACAGTGATCGACCCGGCCGGCAACACCGAACTCTCCGGCCTCTATCTCTCGGGCGATGCGTTCTTCACCCAGTGCGAGGCCGAAGGATTCCGCCGCATCACCTATTTCCCCGACCGGCCCGACGTGATGTCCCGTTACACCGTGACCATCACAGCCGATGCCGCAGCCTGCCCGGTGATGCTGTCGAACGGCAACCCCGGGCCGCGGGAAATCCTGCCCGACGGGCGCTCCCGGATCACCTGGACCGATCCGCACCCGAAACCCTGCTACCTGTTTGCCCTGGTCGCCGGCCGGCTGACGGCGCTGCGCGACCGCTTCGTCACCAGTTCCGGCCGAGAGGTCGCGTTGGCCATCTGGGTGCGGCCGGGCGACGAGGATCGCTGCGGTCACGCCATGCGCTCGTTGAAGACGGCGATGGCGTGGGACGAACAGGTATTCGGTCTCGAATACGACCTCGACGTCTTCAACATCGCCGCGGTCTCGGATTTCAACATGGGCGCGATGGAGAACAAGGGCCTCAACGTCTTCAACACAAAATACGTGCTGGCCCGCCCCGAGACCGCGACCGACGCCGACTACGAGGGCATCGAAAGCGTGATCGCCCACGAATATTTCCACAACTGGACCGGTAACCGCGTCACCTGCCGGGACTGGTTCCAGCTGTCGCTGAAGGAGGGACTGACCGTCTATCGTGACCAGCGCTTCTCGATGGATCAGGGATCGGCCGCGGTAAAGCGAATCGGCGATGTCCGCGCGCTCCGGGCGGCACAATTCCGCGAGGATGCTGGGCCGCTGGCGCATCCCGTACAGCCGGACCGCTACCAGGCGATCGACAATTTCTATACCGCGACGATCTACAACAAGGGTGCGGAAGTAATCCGGATGATGGAAACCATCATCGGCCGCAACGCGTTTCGGCGCGGGATGGACCTCTATTTCTCCCGCCACGACAACCAAGCGGTGACGATCGACGATTTCGTCGCCGCCATGACCGATGCCTCCGGGGTGGATCTGCGGGATTTCAAGCGCTGGTACCACCAGGCCGGAACGCCGGAGGTGACGTTCGAGACCGAATACGACGCGGCGGCGAAACGCTTCACGCTCACCATCCGCCAGCACACCGCTCCCACCCCAGGCCAGCCCGAGAAGTCCCCGCTGGTCATTCCCCTCACCTTCGGACTGCTGGGGCCGGATGGGTCGGCGATTCCCGCCCCGCCCCTGCTGCTGGCCGACCGCGCGGAAACTCGCTTCGTCTTCGACGACATCCCGGCCCCGCCGGTGCCCGCACTCGGGCGCGGGTTCTCGGCCCCCGTGCGGATCATCGGCTACACCGAAGCGCAGCTGCGCCTGCTGGCACGGCATGACCCGGACCCGTTCCTGCGCTGGGATGCGGGCCAGCACTATGCCACCACGGCGCTGCTGGACGGGCGCGCGGACGACCCTGGCCTGGTGGACGCGGCGGCGGCGGCACTGGACTCCGCCGAATCCGATCCGGCCTTCGCCGCCGAGGCGCTGGTGCTGCCCTCGGAATCTTACCTCGCCGACCAACGCACTCCGGTGGACCCCGCCACGCTGCACCGGCTGCGCGAGGCGGCGCGCAAGGAAATCGGCCGCGCCCTTACCGACCGGTTCGCCACGCACTACCACCGGCTAACCGACGCCGGACCCTATCGCATCGACGGGGCGGCGATGGGACGGCGCGCGTTGCGGAACACCTGTCTCGCCTATCTCGTGGCCAACGGGGCTCCCGGGGCGGTGGCACTGGCCAAGGCCCAGTTCGATCAGGGCGCCAACATGACCGACACCCTGGCGGCGCTGGCAGCGCTGGCGGATATCGACGGCCCGGAACGCGCCGCCGCGCTGGCGGCGTTCCACGCGAGGTGGCGCGAGGACGCCCTGGTGCTGGACAAATGGTTCTCGATCCAAGCGGGATGCAGCCTCGCCGATACCCCGGTGCGCGTGCGCAAGCTGGCGGCGCATCCGGATTTCGATCTGCGCAACCCGAATCGCGTGCGCGCGCTGGTCGGCGCTTTCGCCACCAACCAGGCGTGTTTCCATGACGAATCGGGGGACGGCTATCGGTTCTTGGCCGAGATGATCCTGGCGCTGGACCCGCTGAACCCGCAGGTCGCGGCGCGGATGGTGGCCCCGCTCGGGCAATGGCGGCGGCTGGAGCCACGGCGGGCCGGGCTGATGCGCGCAGCGTTGGAGAACATTCTGGCCGCGCCGGCGCTGAGTCGGAATACGCGGGAGATGGCGGGAAAGGCGGCTTGATAGAGAGAGACGACTTTCCTGCGCGGCGCCAACCAATCTTCGCCGACCACGCGGGGAATGCGGGCGGCCGGGTCACGCTCGGGCCATCGGGCGTCACGATTCACCACCGGGCCGGCCTGACTGCGGCGGAGCCGAAAGGCTTCGCGTGTCGGGACCCCGTACCCGGCCACCCGCCATGTCTGGGCCGACTCAAGTCATGATCGGACCGCGATTGCGGCGCCGCCCCGCCTACTCCGCCGCGACCATCCCCATCGGCATTCGCCGCGCCGCCGCCCGCGCCGCCGCCACCGAGAACAGGCTGAGCGCCAGCAGCCCCGCCGCCAGCGCCAGGATCCATTCCGGATGCCCGCGGTCGATCAGAAACCCGAACGGTACCGGCGTGAGCGCGCTGCCCAACGGCAGGCCGGAACTGACGAACCCAAAGACCTTGCCCATCTCGGACGCTGGCACCGCCTCGCGCAGCATCATGTCGCGCGGCGTGCGCGTGCACCCGATGGCAAGGCCCGACGCCAGCATCGCCCCGATGGTCGCCAGCAGCGGCATGGCCACCGCCCCCACCACCAGCCACAACGCCCCGCAGACCAGGGAGATGCCGATCGTGAAGCTCAGCAGATAGGCACCGAACGCATCGGCAAAGACCCCGCCCAGCAGCACGCCCAGGGTGGCGCCCACGGTGTAGCCGGTTAGCGCGCCCGAGGCGTCGGCGAGGCCCACCCCATGCACCTGGTGCAACACGGTGATCAGCCAGGCCTGCACGCCGGACCCCGCCATCGCCCCCAGCATGTAGAAGCCGAAGAACAGCAGGAGAGTCCGCGACGCCAGCAGCTTGTGGCCCGCCACCGCCGGGCGCTTGCGGGCCGGGCGCTTGCCTTCCAGCAGGATGCGGCTTTGCACCAGCACCAACCCCGCCGCGGCCACCCCGACGAGCCCCACACCGATCACGCTGACCCGCCAGCCGACCGTCAGCATCAGCAGCGCCATGGTGGGCGGGGCGGCGGCAAACCCGACATTGCCGGCGAAGGTGTGCAGCGCAAAGGCGCGGCCCATGCGCTCCTGCTCGACCGAGCCGGCCAGGATGGCGTAGTCGGACGGGTGGATCACCGAATTGCCGATGCCGGAGACGATGGCGCAGGCGACGATCTGCCAATAGGCAGTGGCGAAGCCCATCGCCGCGATGCCGCCCGACATCAGCACGATGCCGCCGACCAGGAACGGGCGCGCGCCGTGGCGGTCCACCAGGAAGCCGACCGGGGTTTGCAGCAGCGCGGTGGTGCCGGACATCAGCGCCAGCGCCAGGCCGAGTTCGGCAAAGCTGGCATGGAAGGCGGCCTGCCAGGCCAGGAACAGCGGCGGCAGGCACAGCACATAGAAATGGGCCAGGAAATGGCCGGTGGCGATCAGCCAGTTAACGCGGTTGGAACGGCGCAAAGCCATGTTCGGCTCCTTTGCGCGGAAGATGCGGACGGGTCGACGGACGGTCAAGCCGTCGCCGCCAGCAGCGCCTCGATCCGCTCCCACACATACGCGGTCTGCATCACCGCCCGCCCGCCAACGGTGATGCTGCACTCCGCCGCCGCCCGCCCGCCCAGATGCGCATAGAACCAGCGCGAGGGATTGTCGCGCAGCACCCACACCAGTACGCTCCGGCAGCCATCGGCGGCCAGCTGTGCCCCGGCCGCGCCCATCAGCGCCCGCCCCGCGCCCCGGTCGCGCCAGTCGTCCAGCACATAGAGCGTCTCGATCTCCCCTTCCGCCAGCCTCTGGCCGAAGCCGCCACGGGTGCGACCGACGGTGGTGAACCCCACCACCGGCCCGGCCGGGCCGGACAGAGCCGGACCGGTGGCCAGATGGATCGTCGTCCCGGCGCGGATCGCCGCTTCGTAGTTGCGCATGTGTCGGATCACCGACATCCGCGCCAAGTAGTCATCGGGCAGAATGCCGGCATAGGTCGCCCGCCAGGAGGCCACATGCACCGCCGCGATCGCCGCCCCGTCGCCCGGCCGAGCGCGGCGCAAGGAGATCGGCGCCGTGGCCTCCGGCGGCGTCATGTGCGCACCAGCACGGCGGCGAAGAACCCGTCGGTGCCGTGCCGGGCCGGCGACAGCGTCAGAAACGGCCCGGGGCCCACCAAGCAGGACTCCGGGCATGCCTCCGCCAGCGGCAACACCCGGAACGCCGGGTGGCGGGTCAGGAACGCATCCACCTGCGCCTCGTTCTCCTGTTCCAGCACCGAGCAGGTAGCATACACCAGCCGCCCGCCGACGCGCAGCAGGGGCGCCGCCTGGTCCAGAATCATCGCCTGCCGCGCCACCAGCGCGGACAGATCCTCCGCCGTCAGCCGGCGCCGCGCGTCGGGGTTGCGCCGCCAGGTGCCGGTTCCGGTGCAGGGCGCATCCACCAGCACCCGGTCGAACGCGCCACCGCGGCGCTTGGCCCATTTGTCGCCCGGGGTCAGCAGATGCGGCTCGGCGTTATGCACCCCGGCACGGCGCAGCCGGCGGATCGCCCCGGCCAGCCGCGCCTCATGCACGTCGCAAGCGGTCAACCGGCCCTTGTTCGCCATCGTCATCGCCAGCGCCAGGGTCTTACCGCCGGCGCCGGCGCAGTAGTCGGCCACCGTCATCCCCGGGCGCGCATCGGTCAGCAACGCGACCAGCTGGCTGCCCTCGTCCTGGATCTCCACCCGCCCATCGCGGAACGGCGCGGTCGCGGTCACGTTGCGCCGCCCCGCCACCCGCAATCCCCAGGGGGACAGCGGCGTCGGTGCGGCCTCGATCCCGGCCTCGGCCAGCGCGGTGCTGACCTCCGCGCGGTCGGCGCACAGCGTGTTCACGCGCAAGTCGAGCGGCGCCGGCGCGAGCCAGGCCGCGGCCTCGCGTTCCAGCCCATCGCCGAAGCGCGCGGTCAGCAACGGCACGAGGAACTCCGGTAGTTCCCATCGCACCGCGACCGGCATCGCCGGGTGGTCCAACGTATGCCCGGCCAGCGTGGCCAGCGCGGCGGTCTCGGCCGCAGTGAGTGGGGCGGGGGCGAAGCGGGTGCCGGTGAACAGCGTGGCCGGATCGGCGGGCGGGGCCTCCGGGTGGCGCAGGATCAGGCTGGCCGCCAGCACCAGGCGCGGCGTGGCCGCGGCCCGGGCGCGGGCGAGCCACCATTCCAGCCGCCGACGCGCGCGCAGCGCGTGCCAGACCTGCTCGGCGATGGCGCGCCGGTCGGTACCGCCGATGTAGCGGCGGGCGCGGAAGAACCCGGTGGCCACGGCGTCGGCCGGGCGCGGGTCGGTCTCGACGGCGGCCCACAGGTCGATGGAGGCGGCGAGCGTGGCGGCAGGGGTCATGCCCGCACCCTACGGCGACCCTGGGGGCGCCGCTACCAGCGGCCGATGCGCGCGGAAATGGCCCGCCGGCGCACGAACCACCACCAGACCGGCTGCGGCGCCAGCGCAACCAGCGGCAGGTACGGCTTGTCGGCACTCGGCGCAGCGACGAAGGCAATGCAGCAGAGCCCGCCCCAGACGGCGAAACCCCAATGGATCAAGGTCACCGTCACTGCCGGCACGCCGGCGCGCTGCGCCACCTGATAGAGGTGCCCGCGATGGGGAGTGGT
>JAKBCO010000170.1 GCA_021807785.1 Pseudomonadota bacterium | reverse complement strand
GCGAAAATATCCGGCGTCTCGTAGCCCAGCAGATCGAGCCGCGCCCGCGCCGGCAGGAAATCGAAGCACGCCTGCGCCAGCGCCCGGCGCTGTTCGCGCACCAGCAGCGCCTCCAGCTTCGCCCACAGCGCGTGCAGATGCAGCACGTCCGAGGCGGCATACGCGAGTTGTTCCGGCGTCAGCTCCGCCGCCCCCCAGTCCGAGCTCTGCTGCTGCTTGCTGATCTCGACCCCCAGCAGGTCCTTGCAGAGGTCGCGCAGCCCGTGCTTGTCGGTGAAGGTGCGGGTCAGCCTCGCCGCGATCTTGGTGCAGGCGACCGGGGCCACGGTGATCCCCAGGCTATGTTGCAGCACCGCCACGTCGAAGCGGGCGAAATGCATCAGCTTGAGGGTCCCCGGGTCCGCCAGCAGCCGCGCCAGGTTCGGACAGTCGAACCCCCGCCCGCCCAGGCGGTCGGGGCGCAGCTGCACCAGATGCGCGCTGCCGTCCCCGGCCGAGAGCTGCACGAGGCAGAGCCGGTCGCGATGCGGGTTGAGCCCCATGGTCTCGGTATCGACAGCAACCACCGGCCCCAGCGCGAGGCCGGGCGGCAGGTCGTCGCGGTGGAGATGCACGACCCCGCCCGGGATGAACTGGGTGCTGGTCATCTTCGGTGCTCTTTCGATGCTGGTGCCCAGGAGAAGACTCGAACTTCCACGACCTTGCGGCCACAGGTACCTGAAACCTGCGCGTCTACCAATTCCGCCACCTGGGCAACCGGAGGCAACCGGGCGGAGAAACCGGCCCGGAAGGTGGCGCGGTGTAGTCGGCGCCACCGGGCGCGTCAACCCCACCCCTCACGCTTGACAGCCCAGGGCGCGGCCCCATCATCGCCGCCTCGCCGGGGGAATGGAAATGTCCGCGCTCGATCGCTGCTACAACGTCAACGACCTGCGCGCGGCCGCGCAAAAGCGCCTGCCGCGCGGGGTGTTCGAGTTCGTCGATCGCGCCACCGAGGACGAGGTGGCGCTGCGCAACAACCGCGCCGCCTTCGAGCGCATCAAGCTGCGCCACCGCGCGCTGATGGACGTCTCCGGCCGCAGCACGAAGACCACCCTGTTCGGCAAGGAGATCGCCCTGCCGATGGCGATCGCGCCCACCGGGGCGGCCGGGCTCTGCTGGCACGAGGGCGAGCTCGAACTGGCGAAAGCCGCCGCCGCCGCGCGCATCCCGTTCACGCTCGCCACTGGCGCGATGACCTCGATGGAGAAGATCGCGCGGGAGGCCAATTTCCGCCTCTGGTTCCAGCTCTATGTCTGGAAGCAGCGCGAACTCTCCTACCAGCTGATCGAGCGGGCGAAGAACGCCGGCTTCGAGGCGCTGATCGTCACCACCGACACCATCGTCCCGCCGAACCGGGAATACAACGCCAAGAACGGCTTCATGCTGCCGTTCCACCCGACGGTGCGCTTCACCCTCGACATCATGCGCCACCCGACCTGGTTCGCCTCGGTGCTGATGAAATATTTCACCACCATCGGCATGCCGCGCAACGAGAACTACCCCGATCCCTATCGCCGCCCGATCGGCACCGATCCCGGCACCCGCGAGGTGATGCGCCAGGACACGCTGTCGTGGGACGATATCAAGATCTTCCGCGACAAATGGCCGGGCATCCTGATGCTGAAGGGGATCAACCGCCCCGATGACGCGCTGCGCGCGGTCGCCGCCGGGGTCGATGGGCTGATCGTGTCGAATCACGGCGGGCGCAACATGGACAGCGCCGCGGCGACCATCGACCTGCTGCCGGAGATTGCCGAGGCGGTGGGCGAGAAGGCGACGGTGATCCTCGATTCCGGCATCCGCCGCGGGTCCGATATCGCGAAAGCGCTGGCGCTGGGCGCCAAATGCGTGCTGACCGGGCGGGCGACGCTCTATGGCACCGCGGTCGGCGGCCAACGCGGCGCGGCGGCGGCGGTGGGCTTCATCGCCTCCGAACTCGAAAAGACCATGGCCTATACCGGCTGCCTCACCCCCGGTGACATCACCACCGACATCTTCTATCCGGGCCCGGAAGGGAACCGGCGGACGGTCGGCGCCGTCTGATCCGGGGCCGCCCGCGGGGCCGCCTCCGCCAGCGCGATCTCGTGCAGCAGCCGCTCCCGTGCCGGCAGCAGCCAGTTCACGTTGCGCCGCCGCCCCCAGGGGGCGTCGAGGTCGCGCAGCCACATATGCTCCAGCACCGCCATCAGCCCGCAGGCCACGTCCACATCGTGCTGCGCGCAGGCCTGGTGGAACGCCACCAGCACCTTGTCGCTCAGCCGGCGACCGAAGAACTCAGCCTCGAGCGTGTCCGCGTGGCGGGTGGACGTATCGACGGTCATCCTGCGTATCCCGATTTACAATGCGACCGCGACCACCGCGATCAGGAGCCACAGCATGAGACCGATGCCGACGGCCAGAGCGATGCCGCGTGCCGGGCCGAGATCGTCCTCGTCCATGGCGCCGCCCGGCGCATCATCCTCGAACTCCGCAGCCGCGGCGCGGCCGGCCTCGCGCATCAGCGCGATCAGATGCGGGTTGTCGGTCGCGATCCGCCCCGGTCGCCGCCGATCCGGCAGCGTGGTCTCCGCTGCCGGATCCGGCTTCGGTCGCGGTGATGGTTCGACACTCATAAGGTCCGTCCGATTCGGCTCATCCGCACGACGTCGCGCATGACGAGCATCTCCCAGCTGGGCACTCCGACACCGTCGCTCAACAACCTCCGGGTCACAAGCACGTCACCAGGCGACCGTCGCTCGCCGTGCCGTGCTCCGACCCGGCTCCGAAACCAAACAGAGATTGCACGCCACGCCTTTCAAAACCATGACAATACCGGTTGCAATCGGCTCGTCGTCTCGGTGTTCCCTGGTTCCATGCGGTGACACGACGACGCTTAAATCTCCGTAACCGGCGCCGATACCGACCCGGCTTCCCCCATTACAAAAACGACACCGGATCCACATCCACCGCCACCCGCACCCCCCCCGGCACCGCCACCGCCGCCAGCCAGTCCCGCACCACCGCCTGCACCGCCACCTCCCGCCGCGCCCTCAGCAGCAGCCGCCGCCGGTGTCGCCCGCGCAGCACCGAAAGCGGCGCCGGCGCCGGCCCCAGCACCACCACCCCCGGCAGGCTCGGCGCCGCCCGTCCCAGCGCGCCCGCCACCGCATCCGCCGCCGCCGCGTCCGCCGCACTCACGATCACCGCCACCAGCCGCCCATAGGGGGGCCAGAACCCGGGCCGCCGCGCCTCCGCCTCGCGCGCCACGAACCCGTCGAGGTCGCCCGCCACCAGCGAAGCCATCACCGGATGCTCGGGCGAGTAGGTCTGCAGCAGCACCTCCCCCGGCGCCGCCGCCCGCCCGGCCCGCCCCGCCACCTGGTGCAGCAGCTGCACCGTCCGCTCCGCCGCCCGCAGGTCGCCCCCCGCCAGCCCCAGATCCGCATCCACCACGCCCACCAGGGTCAGATGCGGAAAATGCCAGCCCTTGGCGACGATCTGGGTGCCGATGATCAGATCCACCGCCCGCTCGGCGATCGCCCGCCCCGCCGCCGCCGCCGCATCCGGCCCGGCGATGGTGTCGGAGGCCATCACCAGCCGCCGCGCCGTCGGGAACAGCGCCGCCGCCTCCTCGGTGATCCGCTCCACCCCCGGCCCCACCGCGGTCAGGCTATGCGCCGCCCCGCAGGCGGGGCAGGTATCGGGGATCGGCACCGTGTGCCCGCAATGGTGGCAGGCGAGCACCCGCCGCGCCCGGTGCTCCACCAGCCAGGCGGTGCAGTTGGGGCAGGAAATCCGGTGCCCGCAGGCCCGGCACAGGGTCAGCGGCGCGTAGCCGCGGCGGTTGAGAAACAGCATCGCCTGTTCCCCCCGCGCCAGCGTCGCCGCGATCGCCGCCACCAGCGGCGGCGCCAGGAACCGCCCCCGCTCCGGCGGCGCGGCGCGCAGATCGATGGCGGCGACGCGCGGCAGCACCGCGCCCCCATGCCGCTGCGGCAAGCTCAGCCGCGCATAGCGCCCGGCCTCCACATTCGCCAGCGTTTCCAGGCTGGGGGTGGCCGAGACCAGGACCGCCGGCGCCTGCTCGAACCGCGCCCGCACCACCGCCATGTCGCGGGCGTGATAGACCACGCCGTCCTCCTGCTTGAAGGCGGTCTCGTGCTCCTCATCGACCACGATCAGCCCCAGCGCGGGGAAGGGCAGGAACAGCGCCGAGCGCGCGCCCACCACCACCCGGGCCCGCCCGGCCGCCACCTCCCGCCAGGTCAGCCGCCTTGTGCGCGGCGGCAGGTCGGAATGCCAGACCGCGGGCGGGGTGCCGAAGCGGGCGGCGAAGCGCTCCAGCCACTGGGCGGACAGCGCGATCTCGGGCAGCAGCACCAGCGCCTGGCGGCCCGCCCGCAGCGCCGCCGCCACCGCTTCCAGATAGACCTCGGTCTTGCCCGAGCCGGTCACCCCGTCCAGCAGGCTGACCGCGAATTTTTCCCGCGCCACCGCCGCCCGCAGCGCCGCCGCCGCGGCGTCCTGCGCCGCCGACAGGCGCGGGCCGGGGTGGTCGGGGTCCGGCGAGGGGAACGGCGGCGGCGGCGCGGGCAGGGGGGCCGGCCGCAGCTTGCCTACCGCCGCCATGGCGCGGATCACCTCCGCCCCCACCCGGGCGGCGCGCGCGAGTGCCGCGGAGGCCATCGGCGGCGCCCCCGCCAGCGCCGCCAGCACCCGCCCCTCGCGCACGCCCTCCGGCTCGGGCGCCGGCACCGGCGCCGCCCAGCCCATCGCCGGCGGCGCCGGCGGCGGCTGCACGCGCAGCGCCAGTGCCATCACCTCGCCGGGCGGGGCCAGCACATAGGCCGCCATCCAGGCCAGGAACCGGCGCAGCGGCGCGCGCAAGGGCGGGGTCTCCAGGCGGGCGATCAGCGGCTTCAGCCGATGCGCCGCCAGCTTCGGCCCCTCGCCGCGCGCGTCCCACACCACGCCGACCACCTCGCGCCGATTGAGCGGCGCCAGCACCACATCGCCCGGCGCCACCGCCATCCCCGCCGGCACCAGGTAATCCAGCGGCCCCGGAAACGGCAGCGGCAGCAGCACCGGCACGACGCGGCTTTCGGCACCCGGCGGGGCGGGTGTAGAACCGGTCGCGCCGGCGGCGGGTCCGTTCAGCAGATCCCTCGGCAGATCCATCGGGAGCGTTGCCATGAAGTTCTTCGTCGATACCGCCGATGTCGCGGAAATCAAGCTGCTGGCCGCCAGCGGCCTGCTGGACGGGGTGACCACCAACCCCTCGCTGGTGGCGAAATCCGGGCGCCGGATGCATGACGTGATCGCCGAGATCTGCGCCATCGTCCCCGGCCCGGTCAGCGCCGAGGTCGCCGCCACCGATTACGACGGCATGATGGCCGAGGCGCGGGTGCTGCGCGCCATCGCCGGCAACGTCACCATCAAGGTCCCGCTGACCCCGGATGGCTTGCGCGCCTGCCGCGCGCTGACCAGCCAGGGCACCATGGTCAACGTGACCCTCTGCTTCTCCGCCGCCCAGGCGCTGCTGGCGGCCAAGGCCGGGGCCAGCTTCGTGTCCCCCTTCGTCGGCCGGCTGGACGATATCGGCGAGGACGGGATGGGGCTGATCGCCGACATCCTGACCATCTTCCGCCACTACCCGGCGCTGACCACCGAGGTGCTGGTGGCCAGCGTGCGCAGCCCCGCCCATGTGGTGGTGGCGGCCAAGCTCGGCGCCCATGTCGCCACCATCCCGCCCGCGGTGCTGCGCCAGTTGTTCGCCCACCCGCTGACCGACAAGGGGCTGGCCGCCTTCCTGGCCGACTGGGCCAAGGCCGGGCTCAGCATCGGCTGAGCGTGATGCCCCCCATGGTACCCCGCGTGGTGCCCCCCGTGGTGCCCCACATGGTGCCGCCGGCGATGACCGCCGAGCAGGCGCGGCAGGCCTGGCTCGAATGGCTGGCCGGGGAACGGCGGGCGGCGGCGCTGACCGTGCGGGCCTACGGGGCGGATCTGGCGGTGTTCCTGGGTTTCCTCGCCGGCCATCTCGGCGCCGAGCCGGATCTGGCCGCGCTCGCCGCGCTGGTGGTGGCGGATTTCCGCGCTTTCCTCGCCGCCCGTCACGCCGCCGGCCTCGCCAGCGCCTCGCGGGCGCGGGAACTCGCGGCCGTGCGCGGCTTCTACCGCTACCTCGCCCGCCGGCACGGGGTGGAGAACGCGGCGATCCGGCTGGTGCAGACCCCGCGCGCCGTCCGCCCGCCGCCGCGCCCGCTGGCGGTGCCCGACGCCCGCGCGGTGGCCGAGGAGATCGGCGAGGAGGCCCGCACCCCGGCGCTGGCGGCGCGCGATACCGCGCTCTTCACCCTGCTCTACGGCGCGGGACTGCGCATCGCCGAGGCGCTGGCGCTCGATCGCCGCGACGCCCCGGTGCTCTCCCCTGGGGCGACGGGCGAGGCGCCGCTGCGGGTGCGCGGCAAGGGCGACAAGGAGCGGCTGGTGCCGGTGCTGCCGGCGGTGCGGCGCGCGATCGCGGACTGGCTGGCCCACCACCCCGGCGGCCCGGAGGCCCCGCTGTTCCTGGGCGCGCGCGGCGGACGGCTCGATCCGGCGGTGGCGCAGCGGGCGATGCGCGCGTTCCGCCGCCTGCACGGATTGCCGGAGACGGCGACGCCCCATGCGCTGCGCCACTCCTTCGCCTCGCATCTGCTGGCGGCGGGGGGCGATCTGCGGTCGATCCAGGAGTTGCTGGGCCATGCCAGCCTGTCCACCACCCAGCGCTATACGGCGGTGGACGAGGCCGGGCTGATGGCGGTCTGGCGGGCCGCGCATCCGCGAGCCTGACCCCGCCGCCGCGTCGCGGCCCCCGCCGTGATCGCCCCCCGTCGTGGCCGCCCCCGTCCTGGCCGGGCTTGACCCGGCCATCCGCCCCCGACGCGCCCGCCAGGAAAATCCTCCCCCCAATTCCCCTCTTGACATACACTCTAACATGTTCTACCTTCCCCCCATCAACAACCCAGGACCCGCCCACCCCGCCATGCCGCCCCGCCCCGTCACCCAGTTCCTGACCCATGTCGGCACGCTCCTCACCGCGCTGCTGACCCGCGTCACC